>JAAXXJ010000006.1 GCA_013334545.1 Nitrospirota bacterium
GCCTCGGTACGTCAGCGCCGCAGTGATGTCGACTGTTGACGCTCCCTGTAGCTTGCTGCAGGGAATCTTCGATCCTCAAGGTAGTACTATTTATTCTAATCGCTCGCTAATCCCGCAGCAAGCCACGGGGAATGCGCTCGCTCCTGGATTCACGGCTTGTATACCGTAAAATATTGCTCTGCCAGCTTCCTGCCATCATAAAAGACCTGTATGACCCATGCGCCGGTGACGAGCTCCCACTCATGATCAAAAGTATATCCCTCATGGATCTTTTTGCCAACCAGAGCAGCAATGCTGACCTCTTGTGAGGTGTATTTTTTACCCGTCTCCGGATTCGATATTATCGGATGCAGATATCGAAGAGTGATCTTGACCGGCTCATCTGCAGGAGCTCCTTTGATGATATATTCGATCCCGAAGCTCGTTGCCATCTTCGCCGGTATCCGGTCGCTTTTCTCAAGGAGCTTCCAGGCCTTCTCCTGGCCTCCCTGTTCGGCGGCATTTTTTTCAGCGTTGCCTGCGACGTATATCCCGTAACTGACGATATCAACACCGTCAATTTGGGCCCCAAGAGCGCTGAAGGGCATCGTGCAACATGCAAGAACGATCAGCAAAACCGTCATGAGCCTATTCATATTGACCTCCGGGTCCCCTTGATCCGTCAATCAGGTACAATGCTCTTCCGCATCAGCGATAAAATCCCGGGCGAGAGCGAGCAGTTTGTTCACCTCGTCTGCGCTCACCGGCGTCTTCTCGCCGCTGCATTTCGGCTTGAGGGTGAACACCCGATGGACCGCATCGGCATATTCCTGTCTGAAGATGCCGGCCTTGATGAACTGCTGGTCAAAGAGAGCGATGGTGATGCTCTGCATGGTGGTGGGGACCTGTCCCTCGTTCATGACCGCCAGCATGGGGTAGTAGAACGCATAGAAGAGGTTCGTCAGTACGAATCCGATGTCCATTTCATCGGCAAGAAGCGCTTTTGCCTCTTCAAGGACCGCCCTGGCCTGGTCCAGCCTGACCTGTTCCATTTCCTTCATGAGCTCGTACGTGTGTCCGAGGCCCCTTGGAGCACTATCCCCGCTCAGATCGTTTCTCTGTCCCCGTCCGGCTCACCGTGTCCAGGTCGTCGTCCTGCCGATCAGCGAGATGCCGATATAGCCCCGGAGGTCGAGCTGAGCGGGCGATACAAGGGTCATCCTGCCCTTGTAGGTCTTCCCATTCTTCGGATCGTACACCTTTCCATCCTTCCAGAGGTTCTCACCCGCAAAGCTGAAATCGCGGACGATCCGGAGTCCGATGATCGGCGTCTGCCTGAGCAACAGGTCAGGATTGTGATGGTCGGTCTTTGGCGATCCCGGAATGCCATCCTTCGATCCTTCGGGATAGTTCGGCTCCTTCAGCCAGACGATTGTTCCGCAGTACTTCTCCCCGCATTTTGCTATCTCGATCCGGGCGTCCTTTTCGCTGTTGAACCATGCGCCGAGGATATCATCGGCATGAGCGGCAAGACAGGGAGACGCCGCGATCAGGACGGCACCGATACTGGTGTACAGTGTTCTCAACATGATTCGCATGCTATTCCTTCGGTGCTTCCTTGAGCTTCTCCGCGAGCTCCAGGTTCTTCGTTCCCTCGAGATGTTTGATCATTGGATTCAACAGCACATGGGGCGGCATGAAGTCAGGGTCCGTGATCTTCCAGCCGTCCCTCGTTTTCTTGACCTTGAACTTGATCGTCTCGGTCCTGCGCGATGGTGTGTAATCACCGGACAGAACGCCCATGACCTGGTATTCCACCGAGACCGTGGCCGCGGACTCCGACTGCTTCTGGGTCCTGGTGATCCGGTAATCGGCGATCACGATCGTCCTGTCCCAGCCTGCTTCTTCAGTCCAGGCTATATAAGGCAAGACCTTTGACCATGTTTCACTCGTAAGCCGGGTGCCCGTACCGTCAAGGTCGCAATAGGCCTTCACCGTCTCCTCGGCGGTCGCCAGGGTGTTCCGGGGGACCTTCCCTTCCTGGGCTCCCTTGCAGCCGCTGAGAGCAACCAGCATCACTGCCAGAAGGACCGTTATTCTGATGTTTGCTATCTGCTGCATAGTCACCTCGCTCATTGTTTCAAGATCAGTCCACGAACACCCTGCCGCCTTTTACGAACCGTTTCACGTAATATTTTTCCTTCAAGGAGCTTTTCGTCACTCCTTTGCTGCTGCTGGCATGGGCGAAGGTGTTGCTCCCGATATATATACCTACATGAGAGATCCCGCCGTTAATGGAGGTGTCAAAAAAGATGAGGTCCCCGGTCCTGATCGATGAATACGCGATGCTCATTCCAACCCGCGCCTGCTCACGGCTGTTCCGGGGAAGTTCCACGCCCTGGCCGCGATAGACACGGCGGGTAAAGGCCGAGCAGTCGATGCCCCGTTCCGAGTCGCCGCCGAACCGGTACGGGGTGCCCAGGTATCTGTCCACGACTGAATAGAGCTTGTCCTTGTTCAGCCGCCCGCTCCTGCCCATGGACGATACTTGCTGCTGCTTTTTCATGAATTCTTTCTCACGCTTCGCCCGGCGCTCCCGGTCCGCTGCCGCCTGCTGCCGGTCCACGGCCTTTTTGGTCGCCTCAAGCTCGGTAACGATGTTGCCCCGCTGGTTCTGGTACTTCGTGATCTCCCCTTGAAGGTTCTTGAGCAGCCGTTCCAGGTCCCGGTTCAGCTTGTCCATGTCCACGTCCGGCCCTTTTGAAGCGGGATATTCACGCAATTCCTTGAGTTCGGCCTGGGCCTGCACAAAAGCCCGCTCCCGCTGCTCAAGGTTCTCATCAAGCTCGCGCTTGCGCTGTTCAAGGGCCCGCTGCTTGTCCAGCTTTTGGGCCATATCCTTTTCCACTTCGCTCATGGGCTTCCATCGCTGAGGTTCTTTCTCCCTCACCAGTTTGATGGATTCCATAACGATCTGTTCAGGTTTCTTGTCGGCATACTCGGGATTCTTTACATCCATCATGATGATCAGGGCGATCTTCTCAGGCGAAAGCCCCCGCTCCACGCCGTAGATCAGGCCCCGGCTGAACACCGGGACCGAGGCTGGGTCCCACCCGTCCTCGATGGAGTGATAGACGAATTCCTCGTAGATGTCCTGGGGCACGTCGGAGCTGTGGAACTCCTTGAGGGCTGTTGCTGCAGCGTACAGCTGATCATCGGTGATGGTGTTCACATAGGCCACGTCGAAGATCTCATCGAGAAACTCCAGGGGCGCGCCCTTCTTGAACGCACCGTACACCAACCCGATGATCTCGACGGTCTTCTCCTCGGCGATGCCGTCAAAGTCCGTCCGTTTAATGACCCCTTCCATGATCTTGAGAAGCTCGGGGGAAGTCCCTTTCTCCAAATCGTTGTTGAACTGCGCTGTGATGAGCGACAGCAGCTTGTCCTTGTTCAGGTTCATGCATTCCCGGTCCACCAGGCCGCGGACCGTGTCCAGCGCTGGTGTGTCTGAGCGGGATGGTGCAGTGAACAGGCCGGAAATGAACAGAAGCGACAGGAGAGCGGCCGCCCCGATCAGGCGGCGCCTTGTATAACGCACCATAATGACCTTCCTCCCTGGACAGTTCAAAGGACGATGCGATGAACCATGTGACGGCTATTATATCCGAGAGGCGAGCTGGAGGCAAAGCAAAAGAAGGAAGGTTCGGAGCAGGATCTCAGTCTGTCCGGACCATCATGTTCGTGGGGCATTCTTGACCGCCATGAGCAGGCCCTGGAGCAGCGCAAGCGGCGTCGGAGGGCATCCGGGGATCACCGCATCCACCGGAATGACCTTGTCGATGCCGCCCAGGGAAGCGTACCCCTCTCCGAACACCCCGCCGTTGCAGCCGCAGTCACCCACGGCCACCACGATCTTCGGTGAAGGGGTCGCGTTGTAGGTCCTCTTGAGCGCAATCTCCATGTTATGCGTGACCGGGCCGGTCACGAGCAGCAGGTCCGCGAACCGCGGTGAAGCCGTAAAGTGAATGCCGTATTTCTCGCAATTATAGAAGACGTTGTTCAGGGCGTGTATCTCCAGTTCGCAGCCGTTGCACGAGCCGGCGTCCACCTGCCGGATGGTGAGGCTCCTCCGGAACCGCTTTCGGATGGTCTCCTCGAGCTGCACGCCGATCTTCTCGATATCGGGATCCGTGACCGGCGGAAGAGGCTCGGTCACGATGCCGGTGCGGAATATCTGTTTCAGGATGCGGATCATCGTTCACCTTAGAGCAATGGGAAATCGATCTTGGTAGCCAGGATAAACACGGCGGAACCAAGGATCACCAACACGAATGAAATACGAAGTAAATTCTTTTTTGAGGTAAATGTCTGTGTTCATCTGTGGTTACGATCGGCCAAAGCTTTTCCGTGTCCATCCCTGTGGGCGAAGCGCCCGTGGTTGTATCGCCGGTCTTACAGATCATGTCCCGAGTAGGACTGATTGAAGCTCTTGTTGCACACCGGGAAATCCGGGACGATGTTCCCGTGGATGCACTGCTCGAGTCCAAGCCAGTTGACGCTCGACGGATCCCTGACCATGACGCGGTTGATCTCGCCCTTCAGCCCCGACTGAATCCAATACAGGATCTCACCCCTCCAGCCTTCAACAGCGGAAAACCCCGAACGGTCCGGTCCCGGCTCAGGGACAGGAACCGCGATGCCACCTCCTGGAAGGGTCCTCAGGATCTCGCGAATGATCCGAATGGAATCCCTGATCTCCTCGACCCTGACCCATGCGCGTGCATGGACATCACCGGAGACCAGCACAGGGGTCGTGACGCTGATGCGGTCGTAGGGAGGGAACGGGTTGTGCACGCGGCAGTCGAGGTGCAAACCGCTGGCGCGCGCCACGAATCCCACCATGCCGAGGTCACGCGCCTGTTCCGAACTAAGGATGCCGGTGTCCCGGACGCGGTCCTCCACGGAAGGGTTCTCATCATAGATCACGACAAGCCGTTCGAATTCCTTTGACAGCCAATCCATTTCCGCGAGGATGCCTGCGATGCCGTCCGCGTCGATATCCGCGGTCACCCCGCCGGGAACGATCCTGTCCATCAGGAACCGGTGGCCGAAGAGCTTCACGTTCGTCCTGACCACTATCTCTTTGAGCCGGTAGAACTGATAAAAAAGGATGGCGAAGGCCACGTCGTTACAGATGGCGCCCAGGTCGCCGAGATGGTTTGCGATGCGTTCCCGCTCGAGGAACAGCGCCCTGAGCCACAGGGCCCGGTCAGGGGGGATGCATCCGGTCATGGCCTCCAAAGCCCGCGAGTAGGCCAGGCTGTGAGCGACCGTGGTATCCCCCGAGACCCTCCCTGCAAGGCGGAACGCTTCACTCCAGGAGAGGGACTCGAATCTTTTTTCGATGCCTTTATGTACGTAGCCCAGTCTTGCCTCGAGATTGATGACGTCCTCACCCATCGACTGGAAGCGGAAGTGGCCGGGCTCGATAATCCCCGCATGCACGGGCCCCACGGGGATCTCATAGACCCCCTCGCCCTCGGCCCGTATCCAGCGGTACTCGCCTTCAACACGCGGAAGACGCTGCGACGCGTCAAAGGTCTTCCTGAGCGGCCATAGACCAGCCGGCCAGTCCTCATGCTTTATCCACGGCCGGGGATCGGGATGGCCGAGGGCTGTCACACCCATGAGGCTGTTCATCTGGCGTTCGAACCGGTAAGCAGGAACGAACTTCTTTGTCAGACTGGGGAAGGTCGGATCGTCGGCGGGTGCAAGCGTCTTCACGATGAGATATTCGGACTCCTTCCGGTAGCAGGCATATATCCCGAACCCTCGACCGATGAGCGTTTCGTCCGTTGCCCACTCTGCCGCCAGCAGGCCGTATTCCTTCTTAAGCGCTTTCGCCGCCTCAGCAAAGCGTTTCCTCGGCACCAGGAAGGTGGCGATAGATGAAGGGTATTGCCCTTCGACTTCCTTCGCGTCCGCCCCCAATAATGACAACAACGTTTCTGTCAGTTTGCCCATTTCAGATCCATTCTTCACATCGGCCGCAGCGGTACGGGGCGTAAACACTGCCCTGTGGGTCACTGCTGTCTATTCCGCAATCTTCATTCCGCGGCCCGTCATTCATTTCAACAGTTCCACGGCCGACTGGAACCAGCCCGCGAGAAATTTCGGCATGTACAATCCCAGCACCAGCACCAGCGCCAGGTGCAGGATCACCGGAATATGCGCTACTTTGAGCCGATGCTGGTAAGGCGGGATCGTGCCCATGACCATGGGCTGTACGCGCCGGAACAGCGCGGCAAAGGAAACGCCGAGTCCAAGCAGGAGGAAGGGCGCCAAAAGCGGCGCGTCCTTGATCGTCGCGGTCAGGATAAGGAACTCGCTCGTGAATACGCCGAAGGGCGGCATGCCCACGATCGCCATCACGCCCAGCGCGAGACCCCATCCAACGAGGGGATTCCCGCGGATGAGGCCCTTGATCTTGTCCATTTCCTGCGTCCGGTGCATCTGGGACGCGTGGCCCACGGTGAAGAAGATGGATGACTTCGTGAGGCTGTGCACCAGCATGTGCAGGAGCGCGCCGAATGTTGCGACGGGCCCGCCCAGCCCGAAGGCAAAGGTCGCGATGCCCATGTGCTCGATGGACGAGTAAGCAAACAGTCGCTTGATGTCCTTCTGCCTGAGGAGGGAGAACGACGCGACCATGATGGAGATGATGCCGAAGCCCATCATGATATTTCCCGAGTGGTGCGTCCCGGTGGAACCGTCCACGAGGACCTTGCACCGGACGATCGCATAGAGCGCGATGTTCAGCAGGAGCCCGGAAAGGACCGCGGAGATCGGCGTGGGGCCTTCGCTGTGCGCGTCAGGAAGCCAGTTGTGGATCGGGACCAGGCCGACCTTGGTGCCGTATCCCACCACCAGGAACACAAAGGCGAGGGACAGGATGGTCGGCTCTAGTTGGTCGCTCACCTGGGCCAGGTTGGTCCAGTGGAGTGCTGCGCCGCCTGCGCCAAGCACCTTTTCCGCGGCGAAGTACAGCAGCACCGTTCCGAAGAGCGCCAGGGAAATGCCGACGCCGCACAAAATGAAATATTTCCACGCTGCCTCGATCGCCGCGGGCGTGCGATAGAGCGAGACCAAGAGGACCGTGGAAAGCGTTGCCAGTTCCATGGCGATCCAGAGGATGCCGACGTTGTTCGTCAGGAGGCAGAGCAGCATTGCAAATATGAAGAGCTGGAACATGGAGTGGTAGAACCGCATCCTGCGGTGGCCGACGGTGCCGTGTTCCCGTTCGCGCCGCATATAGCGCCTGCTGAAAATCGCGGTGGTCAGGGAGACCAGGGACGTAAGCACCGTGAGATAGACGCTGAACGCATCGATGAAGAAGAAATCGTTTCCCGCGAGGATGGGGCCGCGAGCGTAAACCCGGAGCGCGAGCTGGATGCTCGCCCCGAAGGTGGATGCGGACCCGAGGATGTTCACCTCGGGCGCGTATTTCCGGTCGCCGATGAAGGCGAGCGCCAGGGATGCGACGAGCGGTACGATGAGCAAAATAAGCAAAGACATTCAGACCTCAAGAAGACCAGAAAATTGAACCATAAACGCCATCATCACACGAAGCCACTGAGCACTCGAAGAAAAGCGCAACCACTGGCTTGGAACATCCATAGTTCTTCGTGTCTTCGTGTGTTCGTGCGAAACAGGCCAGTTATCATCAATCTTCTTCCTTCAGCCTTGCCATCTGGTCCACATCGAGACTGTCGAAGGTCGTCCGGATATGGAAGAAGAACAGACCGAAGATGAAAGCAGCGATCAGCAGGTCAAGCGCCACGCCCAGCTCGACCACCAGCGGCATGCCGTAGGTCGCGCTCGTGGCAGCGAACAGAAGTCCGTTCTCCATGGCCAGGAACCCGATGATCTGCGTGACTGCGTGCTTGCGGGTGATCATCATCAGGAAGCCCAGCATGACCGTGGCAAGCGCAACGGCCAGGGTCGACCGGGTCACGAGCGTTGAGAGCTCCCGGATCGGTGCGGTCAGGTGATAGGAGAAGATCACCAGAATGATCCCCATCAGCATCAACGTGGGGACATTGACCACGCTCTCGATCTCCTTGTGGATCTTGAGCTGCACGATCAGCTTATGCAGGATATACGGGAGCAGCACCACTTTGATCGTCAGCGTCAGGACCGACGAGATGTACAGGTCGTGCGCCCCGCCCATATATCCCACGATGGCGGTGCTCACGGCCAGCAGGAATCCCTGCCAGGCAAAGAGGTGCAGAAGAGCGTTCATCCTCCTCTGGACAACGAGGCCGAAAGCGGTGAGCAGGATCATTGCTGCCAGCAGGCTGTTCAGTTGCGATGCAAGTTGGGGGTTCATAATATACCTCTTCTTATTTGCAATTCTTAGGGCGCCACAGAGACACAGAGGCGCAGAGAACGCGAACAGCCGATGCCACTGTCATAATTACAACTAATACAAGCGCACTATCGTTTGTGTCACCGCGAGGAGCATAGCGACGAGGCAATCTCGAATGTTACGACGGGATTGCCGCGCTCTCTCCGATCGCGCGCAATGACAGCATAACAATACTTTCCGCGTTGTACTAATCAGATCAAAAAAAGAAGGTAACAAGAGGGGCATCTTCACTTATGCTTTCCCGCTTTTCTCTCCCCTCCTCATTTCAAGTCTGCTTTGCCCTTCTCCGTGTCTCCGTGCCTCCGTGGCGAAGTTCGCCTTTACTCCAGCATGAAGTACGACATCATCCCGATCGTGGCAAAGAGAAATGCGCTGCCCAGGAACTCAGTGATTCGGAAGATCCGCATCTTGGCCAGGCCGGTCTCGATCAAAACCAGACCGACGCCCACCAACCCCAGCTTCACCAGCAGGGACAGCAGGGCGACGACAATGGATGCCAGATCTCCGTGCGGCGGGATTCCCCAGGGAAAGAACGACGCGATCCCGAGCGCGACAAAGAGGAAAAGCTTCATCATCCCTGCCCACTCGATGAGGGCAAGGTGTCTTCCGGAATATTCGAGGATCATGGCCTCGTGGATCATCGTGAGCTCCAGGTGCGTGGCCGGATTGTCGACCGGCACCCTTCCCGTTTCGGCAAGGGCGATCAGGACGAAGGCCAGGAGCGCGAAGACCAGCGACGGCCGGAGCAGCGAGTGACCCTGCGCAATGATCGAGGACATCTGGGACAGGGACGTGGACTTCCCGACCAATGAGACAGCGAACACGGCCATCAGCATTGCGGGCTCGGCCAGGGACGCAATGGTCATTTCTCTGCTCGACCCCATGCCGCCGAAGGCAGTGCCGATGTCCATGCCCGCCAGGGCCGTGAAGAACCGCGCGATGGCGAAGAGCGCGACCAGGGCGATGACATCCGCCGTGGCCGAGAGCGGGAGGTCCCGGGAAAGGATGGGGATGATGCCGCCTGCCATGACCGAAACGCCGAAGACCAGATAGGGGGTGAAACGGAAGATCCAGGACGCGTTCTCTGCGAGGGTCACGTCCTTTGAGAACAGCTTCCTGATGTCCCGAAAGGGCTGGAACAGGCTTGGCGACGAACGTCCTTGGAACCAGCATTTCAGCATCTTCACCCAGCCGGCGAACAGCGGCGCGACGAACAAAAGCACAGCGAGCTGCGCCAGTTCTATGAGGAATGGATGGAGATTCATCAAATACCTTGATGACAGCAATCGATCATAGATGAACTGAAAGAACCGAGGAACCTGACACTGATGACACTGAAAAAAACTATGAGAAAAGCCTAGTTGTTTTTCCGATCTTCAGTGTCCTCAGTGTCGAACGATTTCTTCGCTTTCTTTATCACAAGAATATCAGCAGAACGAGGATCGTCACGAACGAATAGATCAGATAGATCTGGATGCGGCCATGCTGCATCCTCCCGATCCTGCGGGAAAGCCAGAAGCTCGCATCCACGACAGGCTGGTACATCCACATCCAGAAACGGTCCCGCACGCGCAGGTGGTAGTACAGCCGCTGCGGGAACGCCGGGTGCGCAGCCGGCGGAAGCTGGCCTGCTTGTTCCTTGATGCTGAAGATGAACCCGAAGATCCTCCTGATCGGCATGGCAAAGGACGTGGCTGTGTACTGCATCCGGCTGGTGATCCTTTCAAACCCGCAGTCCCACAGCGGCACCCGATGCAGCGCTCCCGGCCGGGCGTGCAGGAGCAGATAAGTCACGACGACGACGGACAGGATGCCGATGAAGGCGACCGGGGCGGAATAGGAAGCGCGTTCAGCGGCGATGGGGGTGAGCCACATCCATCCGAAACCCGAGGCAGAGGCTGCGATCGTCCCGCCGACCAGCATCTCGGCAAGAGGGTCCATCCACTGGATCACGACCGTGGGCAGGACGCCGAGGGCCAGGCAGGAAATCGATGCCAGCATCATGCCGATCCGCATGGACCACCCCGCCTCGCGGACGATGCCGTGATGATGCCCGCGCCGGTGGCCCAGAAAGGTCACGCCGAAGGCCTTGACGAAACAGGCTGCCGCGAGGGCGCTGGTGAGGGCAAGGAGCGCTGCGCCGAGCGGGATGAGCAGGTTCAACAGCGGGTTCGGCAGGCCCGGCGAGAGAAGGAACGCCTGGTAGGTGAGCCATTCGGACACGAACCCGTTGAACGGCGGGAGCGCAGAGATCGAGATGCAGCCGACGAGGAAGAACACCGCGGTCCAGGGCATGAAGCGGATCAGCCCCCCCATTTCCTCCATGTTCCGTTCATGGGTCGCATGGAGGACCGCGCCCGCACCCATGAAGAGCAGGCCCTTGAACAGCGCGTGGTTCAGCGTATGATACAGGCCGGCGATGAGCGCCAGCGCGGCAAGGAGCGGCAGGTCGAAGGACGTAAAGATCATGGCAAGCCCGATGCCGATGAGGATGATCCCGATGTTCTCCACGGAATGATAGGCAAGGAGCCGCTTCAGATCATGCTGCATCAAAGCGTAGAGCACGCCCAGGACGGCCGAGACGAGGCCGAAGACCAGCACCATCGCGCCCCACCACCAGGGAAAGTCGCCAATGAGGTCGAAGGCGACCCGAACGATGCCGTAGATGGCGGTCTTGAGCATCACGCCGCTCATGAGGGCGGATACATTGGACGGCGCGACCGGATGCGCTTCCGGCAGCCAGACATGGAGCGGTATGACCCCTGCCTTGGCCGAGAAGCCGAAGAAGGCCAGGAGAAAGGCCACCGACGCAAGCCCCGCAGGCAGGTCGGTCTCCCGCATCGCGTCAAAGGTATAGCTCTGGAAGCCCGTGAAGCCGGTGGCCAGCCCTGCCATGACGCCGAAGGACAGCAGGATGGCGATGGCTCCGACATGAGCAACAACCAGATAGAGGAAGGCCGCGCGCCGGTTCTCGACTCGTTCATCTTCGAAGAGGACCAGATAGTAGGACGAGGCTGCCATCATCTCCCAGGCAATGAGAAAGAAAAAAGCGTCATCAGCAAGGACCACCAGGAACATGCCCGCCAGGAAGAGCGCGGAGAAGACGACCAGGCTAGTCACCGGCCGGAGACCCAGATATCCCTTGAGATACCCCAGGGAATAGAGGGAGACAAAGGAAGAAAGCAGTCCGATCACGACCAGAAAGAACCCTGACAGCGGATCAAGGCGGATGTGGAACGGGAGATCTGGCAGACCCAGCGGAAGTACGACGCGGCTCACCATGTCGTCCGATACGGTCCAGACACCAGCAGCGACAGTCGCAAGCGATGCGACCGTCATCAGGAATGACCCGGAGACGATGAGGAGCTTTTGATTGGAGCGCAGGAACGGTGTGAGCAGCAGGAGAAACGCCAGAAGAATAAAAGAACAGGACACCAGGAGAAAGGGCGACAGGCTCATGCTCTCCTCCTCCCGGCCCCAAGCGTCAGGCGGTACAGGGAGAGCCTGGCACGAGTTCCTGTTTTCCCCACCCCGGATGGTAGAGCGGCCGCGAAGGTTGCAAGAGGAATTGTGCCCGACGGTTGGTTGCTTTCGATGCCCATGTTATCAAATACCGTTCTGCCGGCGATGCACGGCAACACGTACGACACGAACTGAAAGAATTTACTACAACCGCTCGACGGTAGTCAAGAACATTTCCGGGACAGCCGTGCGCTCACTTCACCCTCGTTCCCGGCGCCTTTTCCCAGTCGACCTCCAGGTCCACGGGCGCCTGCTGTTCCGGCTGCGGCACGCCAATGATGGACCGCGCCCGCTTTAGTGCGTCGCCGATATTTTCGAACACGTTCTCGACCCCCACCTTATCGAGGAAACCTGCCTTATCCATGGCGATCATGGGCTGCGCATGGATCCCGGCGAGCACGAGCACGGACCCGTCCCGCTTCGTCATATCGTACACCTCTTCCAGCGCGTGAAGCGCCGTGGCATCCATGGCCAGTACGGTGCGCGTCCGCAGGATCAGGACCTTTGGCTTCTTCACGATCAGTTTGAGCGTATGCTTGAACCGTTCCGCAGCGCCGAAGAAGAACGGCCCGTTCACCTCGAAGACCTCGACACCTTCTGGCACGGAGAACTTATTGATATTATTAAGGTCCGCCTTGGCATCCTCTTCATCCTCTTCTTCGAAGCCGACCATCGAGGTAATATAGCCCACCTGGGTCACATCAGACATGCGTTTCATGAACAGGAGCGCCGCGAGGACCACGCCAGCCTGGATCGCGACCGTCAGGTCCACGAGGACGGTAAGGAAGAACGTCACCAGCAGCACGGCGATATCCATTTTCGGGCTTTTGAACAGCTTCACGAAATGGTGCACCTCGCTCATATTGTAGGCAACCACGACCAGGATGCCCGCAAGCGTTGCCATGGGTATGAGGGCCGCCCATTTGCCGAAAAAGAGCATAATGAGCAGGAGCACGACCGCATGAACGATCCCGGCGACCGGCGTCCGTCCCCCGTTCTTGATGTTCGTGGCCGTACGTGCGATGGCGCCGGTGGCCGGAATGCCGCCGAAGAGCGGTGAAGCGATGTTCGCCACGCCCTGGGCGATAAGCTCCATGTTCGAACGGTGCTTGCGGCCGGTCATACCGTCGGCAACGACCGCCGAGAGCAGCGACTCGATGCCGGCCAGCAAGGCAATGGTGATGGCCGGAGAGACCAGCGCGGACAGGTTGCGCCACTCAACATGCGGCAGCCGCAGCGCAGGCAGGGCACCGGACACGGTGCCGAACCTGCTGCCGATCGTCTCGACCGGCAGATCGAGCAGCTGCACCATGCCTGTCGTCACGAGGATGGCCACAAGAGACCCGGGAACGCGCTGCGTCACCCGCGGCCAGAGGAACACGATCGCGATGGTCGCGATGCCGATCCCCGCCGCGGCGGGTGCGATCGACCCGATATGCTCTGAATAGGCTACGATCTTTTCGATGAATTCCGCGGGCACCTTCTCCACGTGAAGCCCCAGGAGGTCGCGTACCTGGCCGACGGCGATGATCAGCGCTATCCCCGCCGTGAAACCCACAGTGACCGGATAGGGAATGTACTTGATCACGGCGCCGAGCTTGGCAAACCCCATGATGATGAGCAGCACGCCCGCCATGATGGTTGCGATCACCAGGCCATCGTATCCGAATTTCTGGACGATGCCGTAAATGATGACGATAAAGGCGCCGGTGGGGCCTCCGATCTGGACTCGGCTTCCGCTCAGGAGCGAGATCAGGAACCCGGCCACGATGGCGGTATATAACCCCTGCTCGGGCTTCACCCCTGAGGCGATGGCAAAAGCAATGGCAAGCGGAAGGGCGACAATGCCGACGATGATGCCCGCGGTCAGGTCCTTGAAGAATAGCTGGCTCGTATAACCTTCCTTGATGACCGTGATAAGCTTGGGTTTGATCTTTTCGTGCGACACGCGCTAGCCCCTTTCAGAAGAGTGAATACCGAATGAATGGCGAAGCAGAAAAAACATCAGGTGACCAGGGTACACCACGATGCCGAGATCAGGCCGCTCTTCGACACAGCAATACCCTGCAGCGACCGGCGAATGGGAACGGTCGCGCATGCGGATGCACGAAGTGAAAGCGTTACCGAAATGATAATGCGCTGACCGGACTGCAGGAAGGGTACTTCGGGCATCAGAACGAACCGTAATAGACAGGACAGGGATAGTATGCTGCCGAGAAAATCGCTCACTTCACTTCCTCATTTCAAATACCAGTAGGAACGCGAGAGAACTTGCACCAAATAGCCGGGATGATTCAACGGGAAAATAGCCCAGGACCATCCTCTCGCTCCGGCCTGCGGTCGTTCGAAAAACAAAAATAGGCGGCCTGTTCGGCCGCCCGCGTCATGGTCAACGTTGAGATCCTCTTCCGAATGATCAGTGGCCTCCCACCTTGAGCAGGCCGCTCGCCGCGAGCGACAGCACCAGCACTTCCACGATGGCGATAACAACATAGGCCCTGTCCTTCTTCCTGGCCAGGATGGGCAGGATCACCAGGTAGCACAGGATGGTGAGGCCCGACAGTATGGCAATGCCGATGAAATTGAGGTAGTCGCCCTTCCCGACGAGCGACGCCCATCCCCAGCCCGTCGGTGCCTTAAGGGCGACATTGAAATCGTGGACCCGCATCGTCCAGTACTTCGGCAGGTCGTCGATCGGTACGTAGCTCGGCAGCAGACCCGAGAGATAGACGAAGAAGGTGATGATAAGCAGCGCGAGCCCGAACCACATTCCGATGTTCAGGACGTTCGCGTATGCGATCTGTTCTTCCGAGGCCTTGGTCTTGTCACTCATGATGGTGTCCCCCCCTATTTCCAGATTCCCAGCCCCTTGAGCAGGGACCGCAGCCCTGCGAAGAGCAGGAGCCCGATGACCATCCACTTGATGGCCTTGGGCTTCGCCTTGGCCAGGATCTTCACGCCGATGATGGAGCCGAGCATGATGCCGACCAGCGAAGGCACCACGATCATGGGCAGTACCGCGCCCTGGTTCAGGTACACCCAGGCCGCGGACGTGTCGGTGATGGAGAGCAGGAACTTGCTCGTGGCAACCGAGATCTTGAGCGGCGCGCCCATGAGCAGGTTCAGCACCGGCACGTTGGCCCACCCGGCGCCGAGGCCGAACATGCCTGCCATGATGCCGATGACGACGAAGAGCGCGAGGCCCATCGGCGTCTTGTGGACGTTCCACTCCACGTCCTTGCCGATGGACTCCTCGCGGTAGATGCCCATGATGCCGAGGGCCTGCGAGAGCTTGTCTGGCTGTTCCACGTGAGGGAAGTCCGATTTTTTCGCCGTGGCCATGATGGCCACGATGAACAGGATCGTCGCGCCGAGGAGCGTGTTGACCACATTCGGCTTGAGCGCCAGACCGATCATCGCACCGACGATGGCAGCCGACGACGCGATCAGCGCCACGGGAAGCGCCAGCCGGATGCTCGCCAGGTTCCGTTTCAGCAGGCCCGGTCCCGCCGCAAGAGCGCCTGCAAGGGCGACGAGCAGCCCCGCCCCTCTCACAAAATCGATGTTGAAGGGAAAGAACCCGCCCACGATCGGGACGAACAGCACGCCGCCGCCGACGCCGCCGAGCACCGCAAGGATGCCCAGGATGAAGGTCACGATGAACAGCGCCAGCGGCCAGACCCACCACGGAGTTGTTGACGCAGGGACCACAGGCGCGGCAACCGGTGCTGCCGCCGCATGCGGATCAGCATGCCCTTGCACCGCAGAGGCGGTCTCGGTCGCCGCGAAGGTGATTCCGGCACATAGGACCGCCGCGACGAGCATAGAGATGAACAGGAATGAATACCGCTGTGTCATGTACTGTGTCTATCCTCCTTGCAGGAGATTTCAATCTTTTTCAATAGTTATCAGTGCGGTATGCACTAGTAGCGTTATGTTTTACGCAGGTCGCTATGTTATTATAATGATGGAGTTTTTGTCAAGAAAAATTGAAACAATTTCCATTAAATCATCATGGCAGGGTATAAAAATCACTTATGGAAGGGAGAGAGGAGATTCAAAATTCAAGATCCAAGATTCAAGATCCAAGATTCAAGACTCTGAATCACTGTCAAGCAAACGTTGCATAATGAATTTTGAATAGGGAATATTGAATTGTAATTCTATCAATATACTGGCGGGCTTCCTTCGGGGCGGGTCTTGAAACGGCGGTATCCCCAGAGGTACTGTTCGGGATTCTGGCGTACCGCTCGTTCGACCTCTTCGTTCATGCGCCGTGCGTCCTTCTCCGGATCGTCGGAGGGAAAGCCGCTGAGAGGCTCCTCGAAGCACACCTCGAATCCCCGCCCCCAGGGAAGGATGCGGTTGTAGCACGGAATGACCACAGCGTTCGTCATCTTCGCGATGCGGCTGAGCGCAGTGACCGTGGCAGCCGGGACGCCGAAGAACGGCACGAAAACCCCCTCCGCACCGCCAGAATCCTGGTCCGGGAGGTAATAAAAGGGCCTTTGTTCTCGGAGATGGCGGATTAACGCCTTGAGGTTCGACTTCCGCTCGAACAGGACAGCGCCGAAACGAGCCCGCTTCTTGAGCATTGCGTCGACCAATTTGTTCCGTGAAGAGCGATACATGGTGATCATGGGCCGCTCGCTGCTCAAGCAGATGCCTCCGACATCGAGAGAGAGAAAGTGGGGCGTCATGAGGATGATGGCTCTTCCTGACGCGATGGCGTTGTCGTAGAGCTGCCGGTCGCGGAACATTACCAATCTGCGCAATCTGGCCGGCGACGACCACCAGGCAAAGCCGTAGCACAGCATTGACACGCCAAGCGCACGAAAGTGCCGCCGCACCAGCTTCCGCTGTCCCGCTTTCCCAAGTTCCGGAAGGCAGAGACTCACATTGATGCGCGTTACAGTCCTGATCTTTGAGGGAAAAAGATGCAGGAATGCGCCGAGAGTGCTGCCCAGCAGCCAGATCGCGGGCAGGGGCAGGAGCGAGAGGAGCCGCATGATACCAAGCCCGATCCAGGTGGGCCAGTATGCGGGATGCCAGGTTGGGAGTTGATGGAGGCGGGCCATAGGATAAAGTGCGAGAGTCTAACGCAAAGACCGGTGATGAGTCAAGGGCGATTTACAGAGAGAAATCGGCAGGGCGCACAGTAAAAAAGGACCTTGCTCTTCACGGCGCCTTGACTTAAGAACATTTTTTGGCTACCTTTTCTCTGGCACTCCCGTGAGTACCGTCACGATCACCTACGCAGTGACCGCGAGCGGCGAGTTGTCTATCAATGGCAACGATGCCAAAGAACGCGGGACTGTCCTCGAGGACGGCAGTGTGCTCAGCATGATTTATTTTGACCCTGGTGATAATTATGCTAGCCTTGGGGTCGGGATAAAACAGTAGCCCGCAGATGACCGCAAAAAGGGACAGGCATGGTATCGCCTGTCCCTTTTCTATCTAACATTATTTTTGGAAAGATCCGTCGTTTATCAGGTCACCGGGCAGGATACGCGTCGGCCGGTTCGTCGTGTAGAACATGTTCCCAGGATAAAAAAGTCGTAGATCGTACCCCGGCTGTACCGGTGTTCCCCGATCAGGAGGCTGAAAGACGCTTTCCGAAATCGCGGCCATAGGCCTGGCAGGCCCTCATGCCTTCCTCGGAGTTCACGACGCTCTCTTTCAATGCAAAGGGGCCCAGATCGGTCATCTTCATCCTGTACACATTCTCCATGGTGTCGAATATGATTCCGGCAGATTCTCCGCTGTGCGTGTGGGAACCAAATGCCCCTCCGAGCTTGCCTTCCAGACCGGCTTTTTGCGCAAGGAAAAGAAAGGTCTTGAAGTTTTCAGTGATGTCCTTGTGATAGGTCGGACAACCAAAGAGGTATCCATCAAATCCCAGGAGGTCATTCTCGCTTTTGATCTCCCCTATGCTTTTCACCTCGACGGCTGTGCCGCTGAACCGCAACCCCTCGGCCATGTCATCGGCCATTTTCCGTGTGTTCCCCATGCGGCTGAAATAGGCAATAAGCGCTTTTTTCATTCTCCTGTCCCCCTCTGAACGTTAATGTAGCAGGAAACCGCGTCGTTCCCTGGTGCACTGCGTTGCATACAGACACCAGACCACTCGATGGTGATCCCGTTCGATCTCACGTCAACCGGTGCGGTATGCCACCTATCACCAGCTCTCCCATTAAAATACATCCGCGCCCCCCTGTCAAGAGAATATTACCCTGGATATACCCTGTTTCGCAGACGGAGCACCGGACGACACCGGTCCAGGTTCTTGATCGTCAGCAGCCTGCCCCTGATCGAGCGAGCGGATCGTTGCGATGCCTCATGCCAGCATCCGCTCGAACATCGCCCGCACCTTGGCGCGCGTTCTTTCATATTCGGCAAGGAGCGTCCGTCCTGCTGAACCATCGTCATCAGCATACCCCATCCGTTTTGCCAGTACCCTGAGCTTGTCCGGGTCCCGGGAAAGAAAGCTCGTGGACTGGTTCGCGACGATCCGGAGACGGCTCTCGAGGCGGCGCAAAAAAAGATAGGCATCGCACAGAAGACGGTGGTCATCCAGGGACAGGAGGCCTTCTTTCCGGAGCGCCCGCAGCGCATTGATCGTCCCGGGTACCCTGACCCATGCATGCTTCTTCCCGTGCCTGAGCTGGAGGTATTGCGCCAGGAACTCGATGTCCACGAGCCCCCCGGTCCCCTGTTTGATGTTATACTGCAACGCGTCCTCCTTGCCCCGCTCGTTCTGCATCCGCTTCCGCATGCTCCGTACGTCCGCGGCAAGGGTCTTTGGGTCACCATCCTTGTAGATCAGTCCGCGCAAGGCCTCCCTGAACCCCCGTCCGATCATGCTGTCCCCGGCCACAAACCGCGCGTTCACCAGCGATTGGCACTCCCAGGTCTCGGCGCTTGACGCGAAATGGCTCCGGACAGCCTCTATGCTCTGGACCAGCGGTCCTTTGGAACCGGTAGGCCGGAGCCTCGTGTCCACGCGGTACGCGAAGCCCTCGCGGGTCATGGTCGTAAGGTAGGAGATTGTCCGCTCGGCCATCTTGCTGAAATATTCGAACACTGTCATGCCCGGCGGCGGTGCTGACGCGCGTGCTTCATCATACACGAACAGGATATCCAGGTCCGAGCCGTAGATGAGCTCCCGGCCGCCAAGCTTGCCCGCGCCGATGACGGCAAGGCCTCCGCAGCTCCCGTCAACGCCGCACTTCTTCGCGGTCTCGTGCACCGCAAGGTCGAGCGCCGCACCGAGGCAGGCATCGGCAAGCCGCGTCAGGCTCCTGCAGACGGCCGGCACCGGGATCGCGCCCATGAGATCGGCCATGCCGATGCGCAGCTCCTCGCGATGCTTGAAACGCCGCAGGGCATCGAGTTTGTCGGTGATGGTCGCAGCCTTGTCGATCGCGGCGTCGAGTCCGTGCACCAGGAAGGCCGATGAGCCGAGCCCGATCTCGCGGCTTGCGTCCATCAGGTCCTCCAGCAGGGCCGGGCTCCGGACGAGCATGCGGGAAAAGTATTCACTGTTCCCGAAGACGGAGACCAGGACCTTCAGCGCCCGCACGTCCTGCCGCATGAACGCCTGGAAGGCGTCCCACGAGCCCTGCGACGCGAGGTAGGACTCAAAGTAGTTAAGCGCCATGTCGGGATCAGGCGACGCTGCGAACTCCTCGAACAGCAGCGGGAACATCTCGTTGAACACCCGCCTGCTGCGCGGGGTCTGGTGCACGAAGGCCTGCCCTTCCCGGAGCAGGACGATGTTCCGGAACGCCCGGGAAGGGTCGCGGAATCCATAGCGGCCAAGGATTTCGACCGCCTCCTGTTCGCTGATCTCCGGCCCGAGGAGAGCAGCGAACTCCGGCTGCGGCCGCTCCTCGTACCGCGCCTGGTCGGGCTGGCTCAGCAGCTTGTCGTAGATGCTGCGCACCCGGTGCGCATGTGCGGCATAGTCGCTCAACAGCGCCTCAGCTTCCCTGCCCGGCTCGAGGTATCCCGTCCGCCGCGCAAGGGCGCGCAGCTCGGCATCCCCCGCGGGAAGGGTCTGGGTCTGGAGGTCGTTCAGGATCTGGATGCGGTGCTCAACGGTCCTCAGGAATGCGTAGGCCTTCGAAAGCTCCGCGATCTCCTGGTACGTCAACAGGCCCTTTTGCGCGAGCGTATGGAGCGCTATGACGGTGTTCCGTTCTCGAAGTCCCCGGTCCCGGCCGCCGTAAATGAGCTGGAGCGACTGGACCAGGAACTCTATCTCACGGATGCCGCCATACCCCAGCTTCACGTCGCGGTGCGTCTTTCCCTTCTGCTCCACGTCCCGGTTGATCCTCTGCTTCATCTCGCGGATCTCGATGATAGCACCGAAGTCGAGGTATTTCCGGTACACAAAGGGCGTGATGCGCTCCAGGAACTCCCGCCCCACCGCCTCGTCGCCCGCTACGGGGCGGGCCTTGATGAGCGCCGAGCGCTCCCACGTCTGGCCCCAGGACTCATAGTAGATCTCGTATCCGCCGAGGCTCTGCGCCAGAGGGCCGCGCTGCCCCTCGGGCCGGAGCCGGAGGTCCACGCGGAACACGAATCCGTCGGCCGTGTTCTGGCCAATGGCCGCGCTCAGCTTCTCCGCCAGCTTGACGAAGTACTGGTGGTTCGAGATGCGGTTCGTTGGGGCTCCGTCCGGTCCCGGAACCCCACCGGTCTCCCCGTCGGCGGTATAGACGTACACGAGGTCGATGTCCGAGCTGAAATTGAGCTCCTTGCCGCCCAGCTTGCCCATGCCGATGACCGCAAATCCGGCGGTCCGCGTGGACCCGTCCTCGCTATGAATGAGAGGGGCCCCGAACCTGCTGCGGAGCTCGGCGTCTTCCCGCTCGTACACGGCCTGCAGGCAGACCTCTGCCAGGTTCGACAGCTCTGCCACGGTCTCGGTCAGGTCCGCCCTTCCCAGGAGGTCCCGCAACCCGATGCGGAGCAGCTCCTGCTTCCGGAACAGTCTCAGCCTGCGGAAAAGATCCTCCTCTCTCGTGAATCCCTGGAGCATTTCGGCAAGCCGTCCAGCAAGGAGCCCTTTATCAGAAGGACGGGCGAGGTAAGAGGGATTGCACAGGAGCGGGAAGGCCGCCGATGCTGTTGCGATGCAATGGGATGCGAGGAACCTGCTTGCCCCGAAGAGCACGATCAGGTCCGTGAGCACGGCCGGCCGCGTCCTCACCTCTTGGACGAACTGCGACACAGGATCGAGCTCGTTCAGGAACCGCTCGAGATGGTTCAGCGCCATGTCCGGGTCACCGCTCCGCTTGAGAGAAAGCAGGAGCAGGGGAAGAAGCTCCGCAAAGTCGTCAGGACCCAGCCGCTTCCGGACCAGTTCCAGGTTCCTGAGTGCCTGACTGGCATCTTGGATGCCTGCCGCAGAAAGGACAGCGGGATCCGCAGATATTTCGTTGTTATTGGTCATTTTTTATATTATACTGACAAGCGGTTACGGAAACAAGGAATGAAGCGTGTAACCACGGGTCCCTCGGTGGTACGGACCCATGGTGACGTATGGTCTTTGAGCCTTGCTCCCGCCGGAGAATTATACCATGTGTCAGATCTGGCGGGTCACTATGGATGCTCCTCCTCATGCATGAAAGAGCTTCGTGACAACCAACGCTGCTATGTCTGCGGGAAGGACAATCCCTCCGGGCTCCAGGCATCATTTGAGATCGACAAGAACGCCCGGACCATCATTGGCCGGTTCACCCCGAGGCAGGAGCATGAGGGTTGGCAAAACATCGTGCACGGCGGCGTCGTGGCGGCACTTCTTGACGAGGCCATGGTCAAGCTCGCAGCGCACCTCGGCATTCCCGCGGTCAGCGCCGAGATCACGGTGAAGTTCAGGGCCCCGGCTTCTGCCGGAGAAGAGCTGGCAATTACGGGGAGGATCGTGAAGGAGGCCAGCCGGCTCGTCGAGGCCGAAGCGATCGTCTCGAAGGGCCTGATCGTCGTGGCGGAAGCGAAGGGAAAGCTGCTGAAGATCTGAAATCAGGAAAAAAGAACCCTTGAACCGCGAAGGCGCGAAGAGCGCGAGGACCGCCTCGTCAACTCTGGACAAGAGGTTCCCGAGCGTCCTTCGCGAACTGGCGGCAATACAGTACCCTATGCAAGCGACAAAAAAAGACTTCATCACGTTCTTCAAGACCCGCCCCGGCAGGCCGCTCCTGGTGCGCGAGATCATGCGTCAGCTCAAGCTCAAGGCCGAGGACCGGCATGACCTCAAACGCATGCTCGCCGGGCTCGTTGCCGAAGGCCATATTGTGAAATCGCGCGGGAACCGCTACGGCATCGCCGGGAAGGCCGCGAAGCAGGACCTCGAGCAGGGCCTCTTCCAGGCCCATCCCTCGGGTTTCGGGTTCGTCATGCCGGGGATCAAGGGCAAAACGGACGTCTATGTTCCTGCTGCAGGGCGCCTGGACGCCATGGACGGCGACACGGTGACCGTACGGGTAGCGCCGCCCTCGGGCAGGAGAAAGGCGGCCGGGAAGCGCGAAGGCATCATCATCAAGGTCCTTGAGCGCGCCCACACGAGGATCGTGGGCACCTACGAGCCGGGCGTGACGAAAGGCGGCGCGATCGGATTCGTGGCGCCCACCAACCAGAGGATTACGCAGAACCTCGTCGTGGGCACAGGGAACGCGGGCGGCGCCAAGCCGGGCGACCTGGTCTCCGCAGAGATCGTCACCTACCCCGACCGCGGCCTGCCGGCCGAGGGCAGGATCACCCGCATCATCGGGCGGCCGGGAGATCCCGGCATCGAGTCCGACCTCATCATCGAGGAGCACGAGCTGCCCGTGGCGTTCACGCCGGCTGCCCTTGCCGAGGCAAAGGCCATCCCCCAGGAAGTCTCCGCGGCCATGCGGAAGGGCCGCCGCGACCTGCGCGACCTCCCCACGGTCACCATCGACGGCGAGAAGGCCAAGGATTTCGACGACGCCGTCTCCATCGAGCAGTACCGCAACGGCTGGCGCCTCTGGGTCCACATCGCCGACGTGGCCCAGTATGTGCGGGAAGGCTCTCTGCTCGACCAGGAGGCCTACGCGCGTGCCACCAGCGTCTATCTTCCCGACCGCGCCATTCCCATGCTGCCGGAGCAGCTCTCGAACGGCATCTGCAGCCTGAACCCGCAGGTCGACCGGCTCACCTTGACGGCGGAGATGGACTTCGATGCGAACGGCGCCATGGTGCGTCACGACCTCTACGAGAGCGTCATCAACAGCAACGAGCGCATGACCTACACGGCCGTCCGCCAGATCCTTGTGGACCGGGACCAGCAGATGCGGAAGCGGTACGAGCCCCTCCTCCACCAGTTCGAGCTCATGGCCGAGCTCATGGAGGTCCTGAGGGCGAAGCGCTCCAAGCGCGGCAGCATAGACTTCGACCTGCCCGAGCCCGAGATCATCATGGACATCCAGGGCCAGATGACGGACATCGTCCGCGCGGAGCGCAACATGGCGCACCAACTCGTCGAGGAATTCATGCTCGCGGCGAACGAGACCGTGGCAGGCCACCTCGAGAAGCTGGAGGTGCCGCTGATCTACCGCGTCCACGAGGAGCCAGCAGAGGAGAAGCTGGCGGACCTGGTCGACTTCCTGGCCACCATCGGGATCGCCCTCCCGCCTGCGGGAAAGCTCAAGCCCCGCAACATCCAGAAGGCCATCGCTTCGGTGAGGGATTCCCCCGAGGAGGCCCTGGTGAACACCGTGGTGCTCCGCACCATGAAGCAGGCGCGGTATTCGGAGGAGAACATCGGGCACTTCGGGCTGGCCGCCGAGACCTACACCCACTTCACCTCGCCGATCAGGCGTTACCCGGACCTCATCGTGCACCGCATCGTGAAGGGTGTGATCCGGGGGAAGTACCGCAGCGAGGAGGCGCGGGAGGAACTGGCCGCAGGGCTGCCCGCGTCAGCCGTCCACTGCTCCCAGCGCGAGCGCCTCGCCATGGAGGCCGAGCGGGACGTGGTCGCCATGCTGAAGGTCCGTTTCATGGAGGACAAGCTGGGCGAGACCTATGACGGCATCATCACCGGCGTCACCCAGTTCGGGTTCTTCGTGCAGCTCCGGGACCTGTTCGTCGAGGGCCTCGTCCATGTCTCGACCCTCACGGGCGACTACTACCACTACATCGAGAACCGCCACTGCCTGCGGGGAGAGCGCCGGAAGCGCGTCTACCGCATCGGCGACAGCGTGCGCGTCCGCGTGGACCGCGTTGACCGTGAGCGCAAGAAGATCGATTTTTCCCTCATCGAAGAATAGCTCCCCCAAAGACAAACAGCATCTGCCGCAACGACACAGAGAAGCCCTGCTTTTTCTCCGCACTCCGCAATTCACAATCAGCAATGATTTGTATTCGTGTCCCCGTGTCCCCGTGTCTCCGTGTCGGTTTTGTTAAAGGGGTATCGTGGTCTCTCGGTCCTGCTCGGTGAGGCCCAGGCTGTAGGCAAGCACGTTCCGGGGGTTGTCGGGGTCATAGAGGCTGGCGTAGGGGTCGGCCGCGAGGAGCTCCCGCGCCTTGTTGACCATGTTCGTCTCGTCAAGCCCGATGTTCTTGAGATGGATGCCGTCACGGCTGATCGTGAAGACCCTGAAGGCGCAGGGATAGGTGACGATCGCCGGGTCGGCGACATAGGTGATGTTCCCGACCGTCTCCACCCGGGATACGTGGTGGTGGCCCGAAATGACGAGCCTCACGTTCGGATACTGCTCGAGGATCTCTTGCACCGCGGTGCGGTTCCGCACCATCCAGAGGGACCATTCCGGCATCGTATCCTTTTGCGTCGTAGGATTCAGGAGCTGGTGGGTGACGATGGCGATGAGGCGCGACTTCCGGTTTGTCTCCAGCTCGTTCCTGAGCCACACGAGCGCTGAGGGGCCTGCCTCCCCGTAAGGCTTCCCGTCCACGGTCACGTCGAGACCGATGATCCTTACGCCCTTCTCCGGTTCGAAGGACCACGAGGTCCTCCCTGGACCAACTCCCCGCCCCCGCCAGGCCAGCAGGTAGTCCGCCTTGGAAAGCTTCGACGCCCCGGGGACAGGGGACACTTCCATGTTCCCGAGAAGGATGTAATACGGCAGGTCAAGATGCTTGGTCCATTCCTGGAACACGAACAAGGAGTCCCGGTCGCGCGGGCCGGCCTGGACCTGATCGCCGCCGAAGATGACGAACTTCAGTTTCTGGAGCCTCCCGAGCTGGCGCAGGGTGTCGATGAACAGCGGGATGCTTTTCTCCCGGTGCTGCCACGTGCTCTTCCCTCCCACTTCCAGGTGCAGGTCCGTGATGTGGGCGAAGCTGAACTTCGGGATGTCCGCAGCTTCGGCAAAAGGGACGAAAAGCTCGCCCAGGAGCGAAGAGCCGGCTGCTGCAGCACCGGAAAGGGCCAGCGTCTTGATGAATTTTCGTCTATGCATATGGTACCAATGAAGATTGTGAATGAAAAAGAGGCGCGGTGACGCTGAGAAAACGAATAAGGTCCGGTAATACGTCAGACCTGCATCACGTGATGCCCCTTTGGCGACTGTGGTGATAGGGCTCTTTTAATCACCATTATTTCAGTTTCCTTCTCTCGTCCACGGCGTTCTTGCATTCCCGGCAGAGGAAACGGGGGATGTCCACAGGGTAGCGATGCTCCTCCTTGCCGAACCCCCAGTCGATGATGTCGATCACCGGCAAGTTCTCCCGGATGGCGTGGTCCATGCACAACCCCATGCCGCAGACCATGCAGAGGGCGACGGCATCGGTGCTCTTCCCTTTTTTCGCGCATTCATAGCATTTCATGGCAGGGTCCTTTCTTCTCGTCCGGCTTTATGTCAATAATGGTAAGGTGACACATCCTCCCTTCCCTGTCAAGGACAGAGATGACCTCGGTAGCGCACTGATCACGGCAAAAGCACCAATCAAGCTGTTGATATTCAATGGCATCTATGTTATGTTACTGTCCATGCAAGAGCTCCTGCGGCAGCTGCCATCCGTTGATGATCTATTGAAAGAGGACCGGGTCAAGGCGTGGCTCGTGACGCATCCCCGCGTCCTGGTGCTCGACGCGCTCAGGACAGCGCTGGACAAGAAACGCAAGGCGGTGATCGAACGTTCGGGCAAAGGCGCGCAGGAGATCGACCTCTCCGTGCCGGCCGTGTTGAACAGCGCGGAAGGCATCCTTACCGAACTGTCCTCGCCGAGCCTCCGTCCGCTCATCAACGCCACGGGCGTGGTGGTGCATACCAACCTCGGCCGCTCGCTCCTCTCCGAAGCCGCCATCGAGCGCGTCATCGAGGTGAACCGCAGTTATTCCAACCTCGAATACGATATCGCTGCGGGCGAGCGCGGCAAGCGCTATACCCATATTGAGGGCATCCTGACCCGGCTCACGGGCGCTGAGGCGGCAACGGCAGTGAACAACAACGCGGCTGCGGTCCTGCTCTGCCTGAACACCCTGGCACGGGGCAAGGAGGTCGTGGTCTCGCGCGGCGAGCTTGTGGAGATCGGCGGTTCGTTCCGCGTTCCCGAGGTCATGGAGCGGAGCGGAGCCATCCTGCGCGAGGTCGGTGCGACGAACAAGACCCACCTGAAGGATTACCAGAAGGCCATCAACGAGAACACGGGCCTGTTGCTCAAGGTCCACACGAGCAACTACAAGATCGTGGGATTCACCAAAGAGGTCTCGCCTGCCGAGCTTGCAGCACTGGGGAAGAAGCACAAGGTCCCGGTGATGTGGGACCTCGGGAGCGGAAGCTTCCTCGACCTGGCATCCTACGGCGTGGGCGACGAGCCCACGGTAAAACAGGCCATGGATGCCGGCGTGGACATTCTCACCTTCAGCGGCGACAAGCTCCTGGGCGGACCCCAGGCAGGCATGGTCCTGGGGAAGAAGCAGTACCTTGATCCCATTCGGTCGAACCCCCTTGCCCGCGCGCTGCGCATCGACAAGATGACCCTGGCTGCACTCGAAGCGACCCTGAACCAGTATCTTGACGAA
Source organism: Nitrospirota bacterium (assembly GCA_013334545.1). Lineage (GTDB taxonomy): Bacteria > Nitrospirota > UBA9217 > UBA9217 > UBA9217 > JAAXXJ01. The sequence goes on from JAAXXJ010000006.1 coordinate 26,949, forward strand.
GCGAAGGCCGTCCGCGAGATCCCTACGCTCTGGATGCTGACCCAGCCGCTCACGGAGATCGAGCGGAAGGCGGATCTGCTCGCTACGCGCATCAGGTCAGTGGGCCACGTCGGGCTGTCGGTCGCCATTCAGGACGACCTGTCCCAGACCGGCGGCGGCGCGCTGCCAACCGGCAAGCTGCCGACGAAGGTCGTCGCGATCTGCCACAAGGCCATGAGCGCGAACCAGCTTGAGTCCCGGCTCAGGCTCGGGCAGCCCGCGATCATCACGCGCATCAAGGAAGGCATGGTCCTCTTCGATCCCCGGACACTGAGCGACAAGGAGATCGGGAAGATCGTGGAAGCAGTACATAAACTCCTTCAGGAGGCGGCAGGTAGTAGGTAGTAGGTTGGGAAAGGCGTTTGGGGTTGAATTCCCCATATGCTGTCTACTACCTACTTTCTACTGCAATCTCCTTTCATGAAATACACCATCCTCGGCACAGCAGGCCACATCGACCACGGCAAATCCACGCTCGTCAAGGCCCTCACCGGCACGGACCCGGACCGCCTGAAGGATTTTTAGGATATTCATTTTTATTTTATTTCTTTCGCAAAGCAAGAAACAGGTTGTCGGCCAAATTCATTGTGGACAAAATTTTCTCCATGCCTTTATAGACCCACTTGGCCGGTTGCAATCGGCTTCGAATCAACATGATGGAAAC
>JAAXXJ010000205.1 GCA_013334545.1 Nitrospirota bacterium
CTCTTCCGATCTGTTTGGATTTACCAACTCGCGATTGGTCCAAATCAAGAAAGAGTATAGCCGTTTTTGCTGTGGCTTAACTACTTTCTACAATATAGCAAGCTTCGCGGTTCCCAGGTTTTTCGGAACCGGTTTGAAGATGTAGTTTTGAGATTGGGAGCGTGAGACATGCCTCTTCCCTTCCGGTATTTCCCTTGACACTACAATATATGGGATGTTAATATCAAATCCTTCAAGATGCAGGGAAAAGGACCTTTGCGGCATGAAATTGGCCATCGGCGCGGATCATGGCGGCTACGTGTTGAAGAAAGAGGTCGTCGACTTCCTCAGCAAGATCAAGAACATCGAGGTTGTTGACTACGGGACTTCGGGTCCGGAGTCCGTGGATTATCCTGACTTCGGCAAGAAGGTGTCCGAGGCCGTATCGAACGGCACTGCGGACCGGGGCATCCTCATCTGCGGCACCGGCATCGGCATGTCCATCGTCGCCAACCGCTTCCCCAAGGTGCGCGCCGCGCTCTGCCACGACAACTTCACGGCGCGGATGAGCCGCCTGCACAATGACGCCAACGTCCTGGTGATGGGCGAACGGGTCATCGGCAGGGGCGTCGCCCTCGACATCGTCAAGACCTGGCTTGAGACCGAGTTCGAGGGGAGCCGGCATCAGCGCCGGCTGGATAAGATCGAGCAGATCGAAAGGTCGGTCGGCGGCAAGTGATCCTTACGTAAAAGCACGATTTGCCACAGAGAGCACCGAGGTCACGAAGATAACATATTCTTCGCGCGTCGCGACATTCTCTTCGTGTTCTCGGTGATCTCGGCGGCAGAACGATTTCATCATAGTGAGAAGGAACCGATCATGTCAGAGCTGCAGGATACGGACATCGAGGTCTACAACGCCATCCAGAGCGAGGAACAGCGAGAGCTCACCAAGATCCTGCTGATCGCTTCGGAGAACTGCGTGAGCAAGGCGGTCCTGGAGGCGCAGGGATCGGTGTTCACGAACAAGTACGCGGAAGGGTACCCCAACCGGCGCTACTACGGCGGCTGCGAGTTCGCCGACAGGGTGGAAACCCTGGCCCTGGAGCGGGCGAGGCAGCTCTTCGGCTGCGAGCATGTGAACGTGCAGCCGCACTCAGGCTCGTCCGCGAACATGGCGGTCTATTTCAGCGTACTCCAGCCCGGCGACACCATCCTCGGTATGGCGCTTCCCCACGGCGGCCACCTGACCCATGGCGCATCCGTGAGCTTCTCGGGCCAGCTCTACAAGTCCTTCTCCTACGGCGTGGACAAGACGACAGAACTGCTCGATTACGATCAGCTGGAGCGGCTCGCCGTGGAGCACAAGCCCAAGATGATCGTGGCGGGCTATAGTGCCTATTCGCGGGCCATCGACTTCGCCCGGTTCCGGAGGATCGCAGACAAGGTCGGCGCCTACCTCATGGCCGACATCGCCCATATCGCCGGCCTCGTCGCCGCGGGCGAGCACCCGAGCCCGGTGCCCCATGCCGATTTCGTGACCACGACCACGCACAAGACGCTGCGCGGTCCGCGCGGAGGCATGATCATGTGCAAGGAGAAGTTCGCGAAGGCCGTAGACAAGGTCATCTTCCCCGGCATCCAGGGAGGACCGCTAGTGCACGTCATCGCTGCCAAGGCCGTTTCCTTCAAGGAAGCGCTCATGCCGGAGTTCAGGGACTATCAGCGCCAGGTCGTGAAGAATGCGAAGGCGCTGGCGAAGCGTTTGACCGAGGACGGTTTCCGCATCGTCTCGGGCGGCACGGACAACCACCTCATGCTCGTGGACCTGACGCCGAAGAACATAACGGGCCGCGACGCCGAGATCGCCCTCGACGCAGCAGGGATCACGGTGAACAAGAACAGCATCCCCTATGACCAGAAGCCGCCGGTCACGACAAGCGGCATCCGGCTCGGCACGCCCCTGGTCACCACGCGCGGCATGCGCGAACCGGAGATGAAGATCGTCGGCGACCTCATCTGCGAAGCGCTGGCGAACATCGGCGACTCCGGGAAACTGGCTTCCATCAAGCAGCGTACGAAGGAATTCTGCGGCAAATACCCCATGTTCGCGATGGACAAGGTCAATGCCTAGGCACGAGCGGCCCTCGTGGGACGAATACTTCATGGAGATCGCGCACCTGGTGAAGAAGCGCGCCACGTGCCTCCGCCGCCAGGTGGGCGCGGTGCTGGTCAAGGACAAGAACATTCTGGCAACGGGGTACAACGGCACGCCGTCGGGCATCGAACACTGCCTCACCCGGGGCTGCCTCCGGGAACAGCTCGGCATCCCCTCGGGCGAACGGCACGAGATCTGCCGGGGCCTCCACGCCGAGCAGAACGCCATCATCCAGGCGGCCAAGCACGGCACGAACATCGAGGGGGCGACCCTCTACTGCACGAACCAGCCCTGCGGCATCTGCGCCAAGATGATCATCAACGCGGGCATCAAGAAGCTCATCTTCGATGACGGGTATCCCGACCAGCTCGCAGCGGAGATGATCAAGGAGTCGGGGCTCGAGGTGGTGCAGTACAAGAAGGGCTGATTGGAGATTGAAGGTTGAAAATTGAAAAGTGAATGTTCTGCTGTTTGCCATTCATTTTCCAATCTCCAATTTCCAATTTTCAATTTGCACTCATCTCTGAGGTTCTCATGCGCTGCCCCTACTGCACCAGCATCGACAACAAAGTGGTAGACTCCCGGATGGGAAAAGAAGGCGACACCATCCGCCGGAGGCGCGAGTGCCTCAAGTGCGAAGGCCGCTTTACCACGTACGAGCGCGTCGAGGAAGTCCTGCCCTCGGTCATCAAGAAGGACGGCCGGCGCGAGCCTTACGACCGCATGAAGATCCTGAGCGGCCTCACGAAGGCCTGCGAAAAGCGCCCCATCAGCGTTGAGGTCCTCGAGAAGTGCGTCGACAATATCGAGAGGTCCATGCAGGAAAAGGGCTACAAGGAGATCCCGAGCAAGGCCATCGGCGAGGAAGTGATGAACCAGCTCCACAACCTCGACGAGGTCGCCTACGTGCGGTTCGCATCGGTCTACCGTTCCTTCAAGGACATCAACGAGTTCATGAGCGAGCTCAAGGACATCCTGAGCGAGAAGGAAGCGAATACCCCTCAGAAGTCGGTAGCCAGAAGCCAGAAGCCAGAATAGCATTCTTCCCTTTGCGGTCCAAGGCTTCTTATGTCACTTACCATCGCTGATATCGCCGTTCCCATCAACCAGAACAAGACATTCCACTACACGGTCCCCGACGAACTGATCCCGTCCATCGCCGTTGGTGCGCGCGTGCTCGTGCCCTTCGGGGCCAGGCGCGTCACGGGCACGGTCGTGGGATTCCCCGGCACTGCCGTGAAGGAAGGCCTCAAGAAGGTTCTCGAGGTGCTGGGCGACCCGCTCTCGCCCGACCTCATGAAGCTCGCCCATTGGATGTCCGACTACTACCTGCATCCCCTCGGCCTGTCCATCGAGACCATGGTGCCCCGGGCGCTCGGCACCGCCAAGGTCAGGACCAGAAGGTTCCTCCAGCTGCTCGAAGGGGACCACGATGTGAACATGATACGGGGGCCGAAACAGAGCGAGCTCCTGTTCCTGCTGTGCGACCGCCAGGCGATCCCCTTTGAAGATCTGGGCGCGTACTCGTCCGCCACGATAAAGGCCCTTGTCGAACGCGGGATGGCGGAGATCGTCGAGAAAGCGGTCGAGAAGATCCCGGAACAGACGGCATTCGTTCCGGACCAGGCGCCGGAGCTCATGCCGGAGCAGGTGGAGGCTGTCCGGTCCATCAGCGGAACGATGACCGCGGGATCCTTCGAGGTGTTCCTGCTCCACGGGGTGACCGGAAGCGGCAAGACCGAGGTGTACCTGCATTGCATCGCCGCCCTCGCCGGGACCGGCAAAGGCGCCATCGTGCTGGTCCCCGAGATCGCGCTTACCCCGCAGCTCCTGGGCCGCTTCCGGAAGCGCTTCGGCGGGCGCGTGGCCGTCCTGCACAGCGGCCTGACGGACCGGGAGCGGGCCGACGAGTACCGGCGCATCCGCGCAGGCCTCGTGGACGTGGCGATCGGAGCCCGGTCTGCGGTGTTCGCGCCCTTTCCGAAGCTCGGGCTCGTGGTAGTGGACGAAGAGCACGAGAACTCGTACAAGCAGGACGACGGCCTGCGCTACCACGCCCGCGACGTGGCCGTGGTGCGGGCGAAGTTCCAGGGAGCCGTCTGTGTCCTCGGTTCTGCTACGCCTTCCCTTGAGAGCTATTACAATGCCAAGGCCGGCAAGTACCGGTATGTGCGCATCGCGAACCGCGTCGACCACCGCCCCATGCCGGGCGTCTCCATCATCGACGTGAGGACCCAACCCAAGGCATCGGTCTATGCTCCGGCACTGGTCGCTGCTGTGCATCAGCGGCTGGAGAAAAATGAGCAGTCGCTCCTGCTCCTGAACCGGAGGGGATTCTCGTCAGTGCTGATCTGTGGCGACTGCGGTAAGGCCATCCAGTGCCCGAACTGCAGCGTGTCCCTCACCTTCCACAAGAGCGAGCGCAAGCTCAAGTGCCACTACTGCGACTTCCACACGGCCCCTCCGGAACGATGCGCGGTCTGCGGCGGCGTCAACGTGAAGCCGCTCGGCACGGGCACGCAGAAGGTCGAGGAAGAGGCGGCTGCGCTCTTCCCCGGGGCGCGCATCGCCCGCATGGACAGCGACAGCACCCGCGGCCGGGACGCCCATGACCGCCTCCTCGGCAGGGTCGACCGCGGAGAGGTCGATATCCTGCTCGGCACGCAGATGATCGCCAAGGGCCACGACTTCCCGGCGGTGACGCTTGTGGGCGCAGTGGACGCCGACGTGGGCCTGAACCTCCCGGACTTCCGCTCCGCGGAGAAGACCTTCCAGCTCATCACCCAGGCGGCCGGACGGGCCGGGAGGGGAGATGCAGCGGGTGAGGTCATCATCCAGACCATGAACCCCGGCCACTACTCCCTCCGGCACAGCATGACCCACGACTACGACGGGTTCTACGGCGAGGAGATCGCCTACCGCACCGAGCTCGGCTATCCGCCGGTCCGCAGGGTCGTCAAGATCGAAGTGAAGAGCGGCCAGGAGAGGACGGCGGCCGACGCGGCAAAGGTCGCGAGGGACCGAGTGCGGTTCCTGCTCAGGGGAAAGGAGACGACGCTCCTCGGGCCGGCGCCGTCTCCCATCAGCCGGGTGCGCGGCAAGTACCGGTTCCAGATGCTGCTGCTGTCGTCGAAGCGCGAGACGCTCCGGATGCTGGCAGTCGAGGCGCGGAAGGCCGTGGAGGACACATTCAAGAACAGGGTCCAGGTGATCGTGGACGTTGACCCGGTGAATCTCATGTAATGATGCACTAAAGTTGTTCACCGCACAGCTTTTTCTTTTTTGGGCAGCCCGGTGCTTGCTGTGCTTAGCATGTGGGGCTTGTTCAGTCAATCAGAGCCTTGCGGCGGTCGCAGCACTTCCCCTCGCCCGAAAAAGACCGGGCTCGGCCGTGTCTGCTTTAGCCATTCTGCAGTCCTGAGCTTGGTGAACGTCCCATGCATGACGCACAGTCTTCGCAGCCGGGCTACCCGGCGCTTGGGTACGGCAAAGACTTTAGATATTGAACGCTCCAGGGACGTGCGGAGTTAGGGGTAAGACCCATGCGAAAATCCAGGCAGGCAACCGAGTCCGAGGGTGAAGCATTTCGGATGTCTGAGCCCGAAGGGCGAGTTTCCGAAATGTACTGAG
>JAAXXJ010000512.1 GCA_013334545.1 Nitrospirota bacterium
CCAGGCCGCGTGGACCTTCGCCACGTGGCGCTCGGCCGCGGCGGATGCGACGCCCTGTTGCGAGCTGGGGAGTTCTTCTCGTTCGCCATGGCCCACATGGCGGCGTAGCCCGCCCGCGAACCGGAGCGCATCATGCGATGTGCCCAAGTAAATGAGAGAGACCTATGGCTGCGCACCCTCGCACACCTATAGATGGTACCCGTACATGTGCTGGGATTGCGCAGGGAAGCCGAACCGATGAAATTGATATTCAACAAGACGCGCTATCTGGTCGGTGCCTACGACGAAGGTGGCGGCCTGCGAATTATTTTCGGAGCGGAATCCGGAATCTTGGCGATGAGGCTGTATATCAATTCCATTATAGCCCCCTAACGCCCTAGCTAACCCGCGCGGGCACAACAATAAACGTTGGAGTGAACCCCACAGGTTGCACACCTAAGAGCTGAGTGTTAAGAGTGGGGCAAGGTCCTCGTGAGAGGAGAAAGGACCCTGCCATGAAGCGAAGGCGATTCACTCCGGAATTCAAGCGTTCCATCATCGAGCAACTTCTCAGCGAAGCCGCCAGTCCAGCCGAACTCTGTCGCCGGTACAACGTATCCTCCGGTTTGTTGTTCACCTGGAAAAAGCAATATGCCCAAGGCAAGTTGGATTCCGATCCCAGCCGCGAAGTCGAGCTGCAGGCGCGGGTGCGAGATCTGGAGCAGATGTTGGGCAAGCTGACCCTAGAGAACGAGTTTTTAAAAAAAGCCTTGCGCAACAGCCTCAAGCAATCCGAGACAAAAGACAGCTCATTGCCGAGAACCGCAGCCTCCTATGCAGCGTTGAAAGGGGGTGCGAACTGATGAAACTCTCTCGGCGCACTTACTACCATCGGCCCAAAGTTGTCGTCGACGATCCGGCGCTGATCAGCCGAATCGAGCAGATCTGCCTGGAGTATCCACGCTACGGCTATCGGCGCGTCACCCATCAGCTCAAGCGTGAAGGCATGCGCATCAACCACAAGAAAGTCTCCCGCATCATGCGCGCGCACAACTGGGTATGCCGTCGACGGAGCCGCAACTGGATTGCCACCACCGATAGTCGCCACCGGCTGTCGGTTTATCCGAACCTGATTGCCAACCGCCGGGTAGACGGCATTAACCAGGTCTGGGTGGCCGATCTGACCTACATCCATATCCTGGTATGCTTTATCTATCTGGCGGTGATCCTAGACGTGTTCTCGCGCAAAGCGATCGGCTATGCGATTTCCAGAAACCTGGATACCGAGCTAACTCTTGCCGCCTTGCGCATGGCCATTGTCAATCGCAATCCGTCGCCGGGTTGTATCCATCACTCCGATCGCGGCGTGCAGTATGCCGCCGATGGCTATGTGAACGAACTGCAGTTTCATAATTTCCAGATCAGCATGAGCCGCAAGGCCAACCCCTTGGACAATGCCTATGCGGAGAGTTTCATCAAGACATTAAAATCCGAGGAAGTCTACCTGTGGGAATACCGCACCATCGAGGATGTCCAACGGCGGATTCCCTATTTCATCGAGGACGTCTATAACCAGAAGCGGCTGCACTCAGCGCTGGGTTACCGTCCTCCATGTGAATTTGAAACTATGATAACCTCAAACCCTGACCCCGCTCAGGGCACTCTGATCTTGGCAGTCTAAACTGTGCAATCGGATGGGGTCATTTCACATCATCAAATACCGAAGGCACAAATAAAAGGTCTTGACAAAGATCAGCACCGGTTAAGTTCTTTTTTTAGACAGATTGGGAAAGTGACATTGTAATTCTTATCCATTTTTGCTTTCTATCT
>JAAXXJ010000206.1 GCA_013334545.1 Nitrospirota bacterium
TCGCGAACTCGAAGTCCCGCTGGTCGTGGGCCGGAACGGACATGATGGCGCCGGTCCCGTAGTCCATGAGCACGAAATTGCCGACCCAGACCGGGACCCTCTCGCTGTTGAGCGGGTTGACGGCGTAGGCCCCGGTGAAGATGCCCTCTTTCTCCCGGCTTTCGTCCGTGCGCTCCGCCTTGTCCTCGCGCATCACCCGCTGGCAGAAGGCGCGGACCTCCGCGGCCTGCGGCTTTCCTTGTATAAGGGTCTCCACCATGGGGTGCTCGGGCGCGATGCTCATGAACGTGACGCCGTACAGCGTGTCCGGCCGGGTCGTGAAGATCGTGAGCTTTTCGCCGGACCGCTCTACGATGAAGTCCACTTCCACGCCTAGGGACTTCCCGATCCAGTTCCGCTGCATGGTGAGGACGCGCTCGGGCCATCCCGGAAGCTTGTCGCAGTATGCCAGCAGTTCCTCGGCGTAGGCGGTGATCTTGAAGAACCACTGTTCCAGTTCGCGGTGCGTCACCACGGAACCGCAGCGCCAGCAAAGACCGTCCTCCACCTGCTCGTTGGCGAGCACGGTATTGCACGACGGGCACCAGTTCACGTAAGAAAGCTTCTTATAGGCCAGGCCCTTCTCGAGCATTTTCAGGAAGAACCACTGGTTCCACCGGTAATATTCCTCGAGGCAGGTTGTCACCTCGCGGTCCCAATCATAGGAGAGGCCCATGCGCTTGAGCTGCTTGTCCCGCATGAAGGCGATGTTCTCGAGGGTCCATTTCGAAGGATGGATGCCGTGCTTGATGGCCGCGTTCTCCGCCGGCAGTCCGAAGGAGTCCCAACCCATGGGATGCAGCACGTTGTACCCGCGCATCCGCTTGTACCGCGACACCACGTCGCCGATCGAATAGTTCCGCACGTGGCCCATGTGGATCCTGCCCGAGGGATAGGGGAACATCTCAAGGCAGTAGTATTTGGGCTTCGACGCGTCTTCCGTCACGGCGAAGGTCCGGTTCTCCGCCCATCGCTGCTGCCAGCGTTCTTCTACGCTCTTCGGATCATAGCGTTCGTCCAAATAAAACCTCCGGAGATATTTAAACTTGAAAATTGGAGATCGAAGCTTGAAAAATACTTGTATTTCTCTATAAATTGTAATAAGGCGCTTGGAATTTGAAAATCATCTATTCTTCTTTGCAATAATAAGAGATCTCGCGATTGTATTAATAAGCCCCTGCGTTTCCGTGATCAGGAGGACAGTGCTGTCGTCTATGCAAATATCAGCCTTCTGAACCAACTGCAGCCAAGAAAGCGTCTCACGGAGCTCTTTAAAGACGATCTGGAGTTCATGGATGAAATCAGCACGGCTTTGCGCACCACAGGCTTCCTGATAGTTGGCGCCCGCGGAAGTGCCTGAGCGCAGCAACTGACCACCGATCTCCCGCCCCACATATGTCTTGCTCAACTTCGATACAAGCCGAACCACATCAACTGCAAAACTCAATAATCGCTGGGACAACTGATTCGATTCTTCTTCCATACCGTTCATTACCAATCACTGCCACATTTTTAAACTTTCAATTTCCAATTTCCAATCTTCAATTTCCAATATTTACTGCCCTATCCTGTTCCTGACGTACTGCTCGATGATGACGAAGGACCGGGCGGTGAGGTTCACGAACTTGACGCCATACCGGAAACGTCCGGACCCCGTCCGATCGGCCCGTATGACCGTGCATTCTGCGTTGATCTCGCTATGGGCGATATTGAAAGAGCATTTCAGCATGTCGCCTTCCTTCAGGTCGTTCCTGGTCTCCAGGAGCATGCCGGAGACACTGATATTGTGGGATGTGGCAAAGAACGGGCTCTCCCGGTCCGAACTCTCGACGACTACGCGCAGGAGCACCCGCATGTCCTTCCGCTGCGGAATGATGATCAGTTCGGCAACCTTCGCGAACAGGTCGAAGGGGTTCACGGGCCTAGTGACAACGGCATTGGCGCCCGCGTCCCTGCAGGCGGCCTGGACCGGCCTACTGTCTTCACAGACGATAATGATGGATACATCCTTGAGTCCGGGCTCTGAGCGGATGGCCGTGCAGAGCTGGGCGCCGTTCATGTCCGGCTGGGAGAACTCAATGATAATGAGGTCGGCCTTGATCCGCCGGTGCAGGTCCAGCACCTCCCCGGAGGTCTCTGCGGCATGAAGCTTGATCCCTCCCCGCCCGAACAGCGAACCGCCTGTCTCAACGGCATGGAGAATGCTTTTCGCAATGATTACGTTCTTCATTTAGTGGACCTTAGGCGGTGGATATGCAGCGCTTCGGCCCCTATTCGCTGCTTCTCGCTCCGCACCGGGCATGCGCTGCTTACCGCTCCGCGCACGGGACCAGACGGCCGGCGCCCGGAGCAGGATGTCATTCTCTGAGCCACCCCGGGTAGGCATCGGCCTTTCGCGCTTCCTCGGGCAGGTCCACGTCGAGCTCCCGCCTGATCTTCGCGATCTTCTTATCGATCTTGGCCAGCTTTTTGTCCCGCGAGGACTTGGCCTTCTTGGCGCTGCTTGATGAGCGTTTTTTCGTCTTGGACTCGTCATCCCTTTCCTGTTTCACGAGAAGCTCGCGTTCGTTCTCCTGATCCCGGAGCTGCCGGCGCAGGTTCTCGGCGCGTTTCCGCCAATACTGCTCACCCCTGCCGTACTTGTCCTTGTGCTCAGGCACTGCTGCCGGCTTGTTCTTGTCCGCAACGGGGTCTTTCCCGATGCTTACCCGGTCGTCACGCATCTCCACGGGCTTCGCCGCGCCGCGGTATTCCGCCGGGATCTTCTCCTTGTCGTTGGTGATGAACTCCCGGCCGTTCCGGTCCACCCACTTGTAGAACTCAGCGTGGACGTCGGAAAACACCGCAAGAGACATGAGAACTGCCATCACTACCGTGGTTCGCACCATGCGCGCCTCCTGTTGAAGCCCGGATCCGATGACTCGTATAAATATCATAATTACCGGTGGTTCGCAAGATTTTTTATTGTATTAACAGGGACATTAGTGCTATATTATCCGCCCGTTCACCACAGAGACCGAGACGCGAAGAGAAGCTTAAAAATATCCCGGGGTAATAACCAAAACCCTTGAACCGTAAAGGCGCAAAGGTCGCGAAGGAAATCCCGGCAGATATTGAATCCAGGAGCGAGCGCATTCCCCGTAGCTTGCTGCGGGGTTAGCGAGCGATTAGAATAAATAGTATAACTTGAGGAACGAAAATTCCCTGCAGCTTGCTGCAGGGAGCTTCAATTGAAGAAATGATCACCTTTGCTGTTGACTTCCTTGGCGTTCTTCGCGTCTCAGTGTGGCCCTCTTTTTGGCCATCGCGGTATATATTCTTGCCGTTATGCCTTGAGGTTGTTCTTTAAGCAACTACATCCTATGCCAAAACCAGTCGTCGCCATCGTGGGCAGACCGAACGTCGGCAAGTCCACTCTCTTCAACCGCATCATCGGCAGGAACCTCGCCATCGTCGAGGACGTTCCCGGCGTGACGCGGGACCGCAACTACGCTGACGCGGCGTGGGAGGGAAAGCAGTTCCATCTTGTGGACACCGGCGGGTTCGAGCCGGAATCCGAAGACCCCATGTACATGAAGATGCGCGACCAGACCACCCTCGCCATCGAAGAGGCGGACCTCATTCTTTTCCTCATGGACGGCCAGGAGGGCCTGCTGCCGGCGGATCTCGAGGTCGCTCAGCGGCTGCGCGCTGCCGGGAAACCGGTCGTTTATGCCATCAACAAGGTGGATGGCGCACGGCACGAAGGCCTTCTTCCCGATTTCTACCGCCTCGGCGTGGACACGCTCATCCCTATCTCGGCCCAGCACGGACAGGGCTTTTCCGACCTGATGGACGAGCTGACAAAGTTCCTTCCCGAGCGGACCGCGCAGCCCGAAGCGCCGGATGAGGTGACGAAACGTGTCCCGCCTCGGATCGCCATCATCGGACGGCCGAACGTGGGCAAATCGTCATTCGTCAACTCGCTCATCGGCGAGGACCGCATGATCGTGAGCGCCGTCGCCGGGACTACGCGGGACTCGATCGACAGCGTGTACAAGTACTATGGCCGGGAGTACGTCCTCGTTGACACGGCGGGAATCCGGAGCCGCGGCAGGGTCAGCCAGGGCGTGGAGAAATACAGCGTCATGCGTGCCATGAAGAGCGTCAGCCGCTGCGACGTGGCGCTGGTGCTGCTCGACGCCACGGAAGGTATCACGGAGCAGGATGAACGGGTCGTGGGCCTTGCCCACGAAGAAGGAAAGGGCATCATTCTCATCCTGAACAAGTGGGACCTGGTGCAGGACAAGGAGGAAGGCTACAAGAAGTTCGTGGACGATGTCCGGCTCCGGCTCAAGTTCGTGGACTACGCGCCGGTCCTGACCATCTCTGCCCTCACGCGCCAGCGCGTGACCAAGGTCTTCGACGAGATCGACCGCATCGTTGCTGAGCGGGAGAAGCGCGTGCCCACGGCGGAGCTGAACCGGGTGTTCGAGAACCTCACGGCGCGGCACGAACCGCCGATGTACCGCAGCAGGCGGGTCAAGTACTACTACGCCACCCAGGTGGGGATCAAACCGCCCACCTTCGTGCTGTTCGTGAACTACCCCGATGGCGTCCACTTCTCCTATATCCGGTACATCGAGAACAACCTACGGCAGGCCTTCGGGTTCCACGGTTCGCCCATCAGGATCTACGCGAAGCGGCGGCGGGAAGAGCAGACGGCGGAGGAACGGACGCGGCCGGCGGCAGCTCGCGGCGGCAGGAAAAAGAAGACTTGAGAGGACAATTCTGTCTTCTCAAAGGGCCTCGCCGAACAAGCGCATCATCATCACGCCGAAGAGGGTTTCCGACAAGTCCGTTGATTGGGAAAGGAAATTCGTCGAGGCCCTCGAGAGCGTGCGTAAACCGGCGAAGCGTGCAGGCATCACCACAAAACAGATCGATGCGGCTGTCAAGACCGAGCAGCAGAGGCATGGCCGTTGAGAGCGGTCAATCATATCACTATGTTCCATGCCGGGCTCCTGACTCCAGCGACTCCCTCACCACGCAATTTCAACAACAACGCCCCCCAACGCCTCCATCGCTTTTTATCAAGAATACAATTCAAGTTTGCTGTGCCTGGCGATCACGCTGAAATGCTCATCCCGGGTGAACAGCGGGATGCGATGGTGAAGGGCGAGAGCCGCGATCGCGGCATCCGTTGACGGAATGGTTATTCCTTTTCCGCGCAGATGCCGGTATAAGGATGCCGCCGCAATATAGACCTCTCTGTTTCTGTCGAGATACGGGAATTTGATCAACAGTCCCTTCGTCGCCGCATGACTGCCACGCTCCCGGATCCCCTGAAGGACCTCCTGAATCACGATGCCGCAAAGCACAGCCCGGTTGTTCTCCCGGATCAGCCCTGCTAGCCGGTCTGCGGACGAAGAAACGGTATGCTGCAGGAAATCGATCCAGATGGATGTATCAACGAGAACCACGCCGGTCCTTTCGCATCGCCTCCAGGTCCCCTTCCCACTTCACTCTGCCGCGAAGTTCGAGGAAATGCTCGATCTCCTTCTGCTCCAGCAGGCGCTTCAGCGCATAATTAACAATTTCCACTTTTTTGCTGATACCGGTCAACTTCTGCGCCTTCTTTAACAGATCGTCCTGGATGTCAATAACAGTACGTGACATTGCTTGCTCCTTCCCTGCTTGCCTTGCATTTAGTACTACAGCGGATTAT
>JAAXXJ010000513.1 GCA_013334545.1 Nitrospirota bacterium
GGAAAGCGGTCTCCGGCCGTCGCGGCCATGGCCTCGGCCCGCTCCGATACGTTCTTTAGGATATCGTCGTATTCCTTTTCGACGTAGGTCTCGTACTGCTCCCGGTCGAACAGCTTCGCCATGTGTTCAGGCAGGATCTCCGGCTCCGCCCCGTCCTTCCCTTTCGCGCTGGTCCCGCTTCCTGTTCCGGATGGCGTGCCATCGACGCTCCCGCCGGCCGGCCGTTTTCCCGCAGTTCCTGCGGCCGAGGCGCCCTTTGCCGCTGTCCCGCCGCCAGGATGGCTGGATGCTGACCGGTCACGGACGCTTGCCAGCTTTCCCAGAAGGCCGGTCAGGGTGGGAGAGATCTCCCGGCCCTCCGAGCTCGCCTGCCGGAGCATGTCGATGATCATGTCGTCTCCGAGCCCGCCCAGGACCTCCTCTGAGCCCAGGCTGGACGCGTTCTCCGACACGTTCTTGAACGCCGTGGACAGGAACTGCTTGCGGATGTCGGGATGAAGGTCCTTCAGCAGCTTGTTCAGATTGGCGATGGTCTCGGACTGTTCCTTGGTCAGCTGCTTACTCTCCGCCGACGTGCGGACATAGCTCGAGATGATCCGATCGTAACTCTGGACCGCGGCGCCGGGGTCGAGCTTGCGCTCGTTCAGAAGCCTGGCGAGCTCGACCGGGTCGATTTGGGCGGAGTCCTTGAGCGAAACGCCATCACCGCCCGTCGCCAGCGTGCCCGTGGAGAGGAGCGACACGAAATCCTGCCACACCCCTCCGCTCGGTTTGTCGCCGGCCTTCTCTCCCGCTTTCGGATCCGCCTTGAAGATCTCCTTCTCTTCGGTGAGATGAAAGCTCGCGTAATCGATGGCCATCACACGGATGTGCGGGATCCCGGCGTTCTCGACGACCTTGGCGATGCCGCCGAGCGCCTCAATCTCTTCCTGTTTCGCGGTGATGATGCGATGGAAGCGTTCCAGCTCCGCGCGGTCAAGGCCCCGGAGGAAGGTCACCGCGGCGATGCCCTGCTGGTTCAGGGACAGGGCGAAGTCCCGGTACACCGGGTTCCGCTGATCAAGATAGTTCTGCCCGACGAAAAGCGTATCCTTCGCAATGCCGAGGGTCATCTCCTGGCGGATCTCGAACATTTTCATCAGCACCTCGAAGGCGCGGTCGATGCTCTTGGTGATCTGGAGGTGGCCGGGTGGATAGATGCTGACGTTCTTCCGGGAGATGTTCAGTTCGATGACCGCGTCGGACAGCAAACGGGTATCGATCGGCACCTCCCGCTCCGGGGCCTGGGGCTTGGGTGGCCGCTGCCGGGGTGGCGCGGGCCGCTGCTTATTCTGCTCTTCCGCCATGAAAACAATATATCCTGTTTACCACATCATTTCATCAGAAACTTTCTTGCCTGCGCTCGGCCAACTTCATTGCTCCCTGCGACGCCGTACAACAAGGAAAAAGAACAGCAACAGCACAAGAAACAGCAAGGGAAAAATGAGCTTTCCAATTCGACGGGAAGCACCGACGCGGGTTCGAGGCATCGGCTTATTGTGCTTCCTTTAAACCTTGACAGGCCTCCCGTCCTTCGCGTGGCAGTAGTATTCCGCGTAAGAGAGGTCCCATTCTGCTCACTCTTTATAGCGCTTGTGTCCGCCCTCACGGCCCGTCTTGCCCAGGCGTGCAGATGCGGGAAGAACGATGGAGAGGATCAGGAACGAGGTAAAAAATACTTTCATTTCGAGAGCTTAGCCAACAGTCAAAAAACTATCAACGACCTTAATAAAGGTATTTTCCCTTGACATCATCAGGTCGTG
>JAAXXJ010000207.1 GCA_013334545.1 Nitrospirota bacterium
GCGCATGCGGATAGGCATGCCGGTCTGAGGGCCGAAGTGCATAACGGTGTCGCTTCATGAATGCTCCACAGTGCCCTGCGAAGTCGATTGATCAATGATACCGGGGGCAAGCATTGCCTGCAGCTCACTGCAGGAACGTTCAACAGTACGTGTTCATGGAAAGAAAGGATCACGATATTCCACATTGATTGACACGTCTCAGAGCAATGGAGTAATATCTAGGCATGCCGAAATTCCAGATCAAATCCGACTTCAAGCCCACCGGCGACCAGCCCCAGGCCATCGAGAAGCTTTCCGACGGCATCATCAAAGGCCTGAAGCACCAGGTCCTGCTCGGCGTGACCGGGTCGGGCAAGACCTTCACCATAGCGAACGTGATCGAGCGGGTCCAGCGGCCTACGCTGGTGATCGCGCACAACAAGACACTGGCGGCGCAGCTCTACAATGAGTTCAAGGAGCTCTTCCCTAATAACGCGGTGGAGTACTTCGTTTCCTATTATGATTATTACCAGCCCGAGGCCTACCTTCCGACAACGGATACGTACATCGAGAAGGACTCGGCCATCAACGAGCAGATCGACCGCATGCGCCACGCCGCGACCAACTCGCTGTTCGAGCGGAACGACGTGGTCGTGGTGGCCTCGGTCTCGTGCATCTACGGTCTCGGTTCGCCCGAGGCGTACCACGGCATGCTGCTGTTCCTCGAAAAGGGACAGCACCTCGAACGGAACGACATGCTCCGGAAGCTTGTGGATATCCAGTACTCGCGCAACGACTTCGACTTCCACCGCGGCACATTCCGGGTGCGCGGCGATGTGTGCGAGATCTTTCCGGCATCCCACGAGAACACGGCCATCCGCATCGAATTGTTCGGGGACGAGATCGACAACATTGTGGAGTTCGACCCGCTGCTCGGTACGCCGCTCAAGAAGCTCGAAAAGACCGCTATCTATCCGAACAGCCATTACGTGATCCCCGAGTCGCGTATGAAGGCGGCCATCGACGGAATCCACGATGAGCTCCGCGAGCGCATCCAGCATTTTCGCAAGGCCAACAAGCTCATCGAGGCGCAGCGCATCGAACAGCGCACCCTGTTCGATCTCGAGATGATCCAGGAGATGGGCTTCTGCCACGGCATCGAGAACTATTCGCGCCATCTCTCGGGCAGGGTCCCCGGCGAGCCGCCGCCCACGCTGCTCGACTATTTCCCGAAGGACTACCTCCTGGTCGTCGATGAGTCCCACGCGACAATCCCGCAGATCGGCGGAATGTTCAACGGCGACAAAGCACGGAAGACCACGCTCGTCGAGTACGGCTTCCGCCTCCCTTCGGCGCTGGACAACCGCCCGCTCAATTTCGAGGAGTTCAACGCCCGGGTGAACCAGACCATCTATGTGTCGGCAACGCCTGCGGATTACGAGACAGAGAAGGCGGGCAACAGGATCATCGAGCAGGTCATCCGTCCCACGGGACTCACGGACCCGACGATCAGCATCAGGCCGGTCAAGGGACAAGTGGACGACCTGCTGAACGAGTTGCGGATGCGGGCAGAACAGAAGGAGCGGGTACTGGTCACAACGCTCACGAAGCGCATGGCAGAGGACCTGACGGAGCATTACAAGGAACTGAACGTCAAGGTGGCGTACCTGCATTCCGATATCGATACCCTGGAGCGGGTGGACATCATCCGTGACCTGCGCATGGGAAAGTACGATGTGTTGATCGGCATCAATCTCCTGCGCGAGGGGCTTGACATCCCCGAGGTCTCGCTCGTGGCGATCCTTGACGCGGACAAGGAAGGGTTCCTCCGCTCAGCTCGGTCGCTCATTCAGACCATGGGCAGGGCAGCGCGCCACGTGAACGGCGAGGTCGTCCTGTACGCCGACACGATCACCGATTCCATGCGGAAGGCCATAAATGAAACGAACCGTCGCCGCACTGTCCAAGTAGAGTATAACCGGGATCACAATATCACACCGCAGTCCATCAAGAAGAACATTCAGGCAGCGCTCCGGACCGTGTACGAACAGGATTACTTCACCGTGCCGCTCGCAGCCGAAGAAGCAGGCGAATATGTGCCGACGGTGAACATCCCGGCGCTCATTGCTTCGCTCGAAAAACAGATGCGCGCTGCGGCAAAGGAGCTGGACTTCGAG
Organism: Nitrospirota bacterium; assembly: GCA_013334545.1. Lineage (GTDB taxonomy): Bacteria > Nitrospirota > UBA9217 > UBA9217 > UBA9217 > JAAXXJ01. Next base: position 2,157 of record JAAXXJ010000207.1, read on the forward strand.
ACAGCGGCAGAACTGCGCGATAAGATCCGGTCCCTCCGGCAGCAGGAGATGGCCGTGGGGGTGAAGGTAGAGTAGAATGGCAGGGCCGGGGGCATGCGTCCGCAGTCCCGAGTCCAGAAAACAGGGGACTCGATGGATGTCTCCGTCTTTATCCGCCTGTCCCCCGATGTTGTAACCGGGGATGTGTATTCGTGGCTAATAAATAATGACCCTTTCTGAAAAACTCCAGAACCTGCCGGACGAACCGGGCGTCTATCTGATGAAGGACAGCCGCGGCCATATCGTCTACGTCGGCAAGGCAGTCTCCCTCAAGAACCGCGTGCGGTCGTATTTCCAGAAGAGCGCCAAGGACGAGAAGACCGAGGCGCTGGTGCGAACCATCGCGGACCTCGAGACCATTGTCACCCACACGGAGCTCGAGGCGCTGATCCTCGAGTCCACGCTCATCAAGAAGCACCACCCGCGCTTCAACATCATCCTGCGCGATGACAAGAACTATCCCTACCTCCGGCTTGACCTGAAGGCAGAATATCCCCGCCTTGATGTGGTCCGGGGTTTGAAGAAGGACGGTGCGGTCTATTATGGGCCCTACGTGCCTGCGGGCGGCATGTGGGAGATCCTGTCGCTCATCCGTCGCACCTTCCCGCTGGCAACGTGCCGGAAGGAGTTCAACCGGGAGAAGCCCGAACGGCCCTGCGTGCAGCACCAGATCGGCAGGTGCATGGCGCCGTGCGCGGGTGATGTCGATCCTGAGGTCTATAAGGACGTGGTCTCCCAGGTGCGGCTGTTCATCGAAGGCAAGAACCGGGACCTCATTGATATGTTACAGCAGCGCATGGAACAAGCGTCAGAACGGATGGAGTTCGAGCGGGCGGCCGAGTTGAGGGACCGCATTGCCCGGATCGAGGGGGCCTTCGAAAAGCAGAAAATTATCTCGCCGGGCTTCGAGAACCAGGACGTGATCGGCATCGCCTCGGAAGGCCGCCATGCGGACATCCAGGTGCTCTTCGTCCGGAACGGGATGCTGCTGGGCAGGAAGGATTTCCATTTTGTCGACCTGCACGGCTTGGCAGGCGAGGAACTGCTGACGCACTTCCTGCACCAGTTCTACGCCAAGGAGATGATCGTGCCAGCCGAGGTGCTGCTGCCGTTCGACGTGCCGGACCGGCAGATTGTCGAGAGCTGGCTTACGGCAAAGCGCGGGGCGAAGATGGAAGTGTCCGTGCCCCAGCGCGGCAGGAAGCGTGAGATGGTGCAGATGGCGTCCGATAACGCTGCGCAATCGCTCAAGGAGCAGATGCTCTCCCGCAAGAGCAAGGAGCGCGTCCTCCTCCGACTACAGGAGGAGCTGGGGCTCAGGAACCTGCCCCGCCGCATCGAGGCTTTCGACATCTCGAACATCCAGGGGACCGAGACGGTCGCAAGCATGGTCTCCTTCGATAACAACCTGCCGGACAAGCGGAACTACAAGCGGTTCAAGATACGGTCCGTCGAGGGGCAGGACGACTTCGCGAGCATGGCCGAGGTGGTCCGGCGGCGGTATGCGAGAGCGAAGGAAGAGGGCAGTCTTCCGGACCTCATCCTGATCGACGGCGGCAAAGGCCAGCTGAACGCGGCATTGGATGCGCTGATCGAACTGGAGGTCAAGGGGCCCGACGTCATCGGCCTTGCCAAGGCGCGAAGCGGGGAGGATGGATCGACGCGTGAGTACGAGCGGGTATTCCTGCCGGGCGTGGAGGAGCCGATCATCCTCGAGCCCACAAGTTCGACCACGCACCTGGTCGCACGGGTGCGCGACGAGGCGCACCGTTTCGCCATCGAATATCACCGGAAGCTTCGGGAAAAGAGGGCGGTGCGGTCGGAACTGGACGACATCCCGGGGATCGGCGACGCGCGGAAGAGGGCGTTGCTCCGGCACTTCGGCAGTCTCGCGAAGATCAAAGAAGCGACCGCAGAAGAACTGACATCCGTTAAGGGAATGACGAAGAAGGCGGCGGAAGAAATTGTGAGCTTCTACCGCGGGGTCGGGATCCAGGGCCAGGGTCCAGATAGACTATCATGATAAGAGCAATGAGGTCGTTAGGAGATGGTATGACGAACGAACAATGGCTGGCGATTTTCAAGGACATCGGCCGGCAAATGCAGGCCGGCGTCGCCGAGTTTCTCTCGCGCGAAGGCGGCACCGTCCCGCTCGGCAAGGGCGCAGGTGGGGACAAGACCTTCCCGGTGGATAAGTGGGCCGAGGATATCATCCTTGCCGCGCTCGAGAAGGCCCATAATGATGGCGAATCGTTTACGCTCATCTCCGAGGAACTGGGCATCCGGAAGTTCGGCGACGGGATGACGGTCGTGCTCGTGGACCCCATCGACGGCAGCAACAACGCGAAGAACGGCGTGCCGTTCTTCGCAACGTCTCTTGCGCTCCTGAACGGCGACACACTGTCCACCCTTGCCGTAGGCTACGTCATCAACCTCGCCATGGGGGACGAGTTCTGGGCGGTCCGGGGTTACGGGGCCTTCAAGAACGGCTTGCGCATCCGGACGCCGGCGACCGACGCTGTCACCATCGTGGCCTACGAAGCCTCTGACCCGGCGAAGGACCTCCCGCGCATCTTCCCGCTCATCGCCCAGGCGAAGCGCACGCGGTGCTTCGGCTCCACGGCGCTGGACCTCGCACTTCTCGCGTCGGGCGGGTTCAGCGTGTTCGCAACGGCCACGGCATCGCGTGCCTTCGACTACGCGGCGGGGATGCTGATCGTCAAGGAGGCGGACGGCGTTATCACCGATCTCAAGGGGGCGTCGCTCGATCACATCATCGTGGGCCTCGGCAGGACCGTGCCGCTGCTGGCAAGCAAGAACGAAGCAACGCATGTGAAGGCGCTGAATATTCTGTCCTCGGGTATCAGCAGAACAGCGCCGTCCCCAGAGGGATAATCGCCCCCGCAGTATTGACATCCCTTTCTTTTTGTGTAATCATGACGCTATGGCACTGGTAAATCACACAACACGCGAGATCAACGCGAAGATCGTGTATTACGGGCCGGGCCTCTCCGGCAAGACCACCAACATCCACTTCATCTATCATCGCATCTCCCCCAACCAGCGCGGCAAGCTCATCTCGCTCGCCACCGAAACGGACCGGACGCTGTTCTTTGACTTCCTGCCCGTGGAGCTGGGGACCATCAAGAACTACAAGGTGCGGTTCCACCTCTACACCGTGCCCGGGCAGGTATTCTACAACGCCACCCGCAAGCTGGTGCTCAAGGGCGCCGACGGCGTGATCTTCGTCGCCGATTCGCAGCGGACCATGGTAGACGCGAACCTCGAGAGCCTCGCGAACCTTAAGGACAACTTCACCGATATGGGCATCGACCTTACGGACTTTCCCGTGGTCCTGCAGTACAACAAGCGCGACCTTCCGGATGTGATGACACTGGAGGAGATGAACGCCAAGTTGAATCCCGCCAATATGCCGTTCTACGAGGCGGTGGCCCCGAACGGCAACGGTGTGCTCAAGACCTTTGCGGCCATCTCCAAGCTGGTACTCCAGGACATGCAGAAG
>JAAXXJ010000208.1 GCA_013334545.1 Nitrospirota bacterium
ACTGAAGCTTGAACCTGTGGAGCTCGGCGAAGCGGCGCCCCAGAGCAGCATCGTGCCGCTTTTCGCGGACCTGACGCAGGAGGAGTTCAACGACTTCACGAAGCGGATGGTGTTCCATACCGTTCCAGCAGGCAAGACCATCATCAAGGAGGGCGACCCCGGGGCATCGGTCTTCGTGGTCACGCGGGGCTCCGTTCGGGTCGTCACCACCATGGAAGGCAAGCCCGTCGAACTGGCGGTGCTCCAGCCCAGCGATTTCTTCGGCGAGATCGCGTTCCTGACCGGCAAGCCGCGCACCGCGACCGTCATCTCGGCCGAGGAATGCGACATCCTCGAAGTACACGAGGACCAGCTCAAGGAACTGATCGCTTCGAAGCCCCGCATCCGCGAGGTCATGCAGAACTACTATAACCAGCGGGTGGCCAGCACGCTCCTGAAACTGAAGGGGATCGGGTAGCAGGACGAGAGACGAGTGACGTACGAGCGGAGGAGCGCATGTCCAGCACGAAAGCGCAGCTGATCGACAGCATCCAGAACTACCTGGGCAAGGGCAAGTGGAAGGAAGCCGTTGCCGAGATGGAGAAGCTCTTTGCCCTGAACCCGGACCCCATTATCAGGGTCCGTATGGGCGATGCCTACCAGAAACTGAACTCGAAGCCCGAGGCGGTACGTGAATATGTCTATGCGGCGGACCTCTATGCCGAGACAGGCGCCGTGGTAAAGGCCCTTGCGCAGTACAAGCTGGCGCTCCGTATCGACCCTCACCACAAGCGCGCGCAGGACCGCATGGCCGCGCTCCATTCCAATAAGACCATCGCCGAGAAGAAGGCCGAACCGGTGGAGGAAGGCAAACAGAAGCCGGCGAACAGCGCCATTCCGCTCTTTGCGGGATTCACGCAAGGCGAGTTCGAGGAGTTCACCAAGCTCATGAACGTGCACACCCATGGTCCCGGCGAGGTCATCGTGCGCGAAGGGGACAAGGGCAAGTCCGTGTATATCATCGCCAACGGTTCCGTCAAGGTCTACACGACCATGCTGTCGGGCGAGGTCGTGGAACTGGCCAAGCTCTGGCCCAGCGAGTTCTTCGGCGAGATCTCATTCCTCACCGGCAAGCCCCGCACCGCTACGATCGAGACCCTCGAGGACACCACGGTCCTGGAAATGACCGAGGACAAGCTGACCGCCCTCCTCGAAAAACATCCCCGCGTCCGCGAAGTTCTGCAAAAGTTCTCCGAGATGCGGCTCAAGGGCACCATCGAGACGGTCATCAGCAAGTCCATGGAGTGATCCCCCGGGACCTATTTACAGAGCAGGGAATGCAAGGAGCCTGTCAGGATGACCTGACAGGCTTTTTTGTTGTCTCTCCAGGCGGCTATCCGGATGATCCTTCATGATATAATAAGAACAGACGGCAGGGAGGGACCAGAAAATCTGCCGCAGTCCTTCCGGGACAAACACGGATGATGCCGCGATCTCGTTCTCGTGGACGGAGGGGTCCGGAGATCACGGGCTGCCAATGTGCGCTTGTATCCGCCATGACCACTGTTCATCCGTGTCCTGTTGCATCGTTATTTCCTGTGCACTGAGTGCGGGAGGCCCCTATGAACCGTCAAGCGGCTGTTGCTGGATATTTTTATCAAGGCTCGTACTCCGCCCTGAGGGACCAGGTGGAACGGTTCCTGGTGCCCCGGGCAAGGAAGATCAAGGCGCTCGGGATCGTTTCTCCCCATGCCGGCCTCGTGTACTCCGGTTCCGTTGCCGGCGCGGTCTACTCAAGCGTCGAACTGCCCGGCACGTTCATCCTGATCGGTCCCAATCACACGGGCCTGGGCGCGCCGGTATCGCTCATGGCGAAGGGCGAGTGGGAGACGCCTCTCGGGACGGTGCGGATCGATGAAGGGCTCGCGGCTGCCATCCTTTCCCGGTCCCGACTGGCGCGTGAGGACACGCTTGCCCATCTGAAGGAACATTCCCTCGAGGTCCAGCTGCCCTTCATCCAGTATCTGAAGAAAGAGTTCATGATCGTTCCTATCCAGATGATGGATACGAGGCTGGAAACGTGCCTTGCCCTGGGGAATGCGATAGCAGAAGCGATACAGGACCAAGGGCGAGCGGCGAGTGATGAGAGACGGGTGCTGATCGTTGCAAGCTCGGATATGAGCCACTACATCTCCGCCGAAGCGGCGAAGAAGAAGGACCACAAGGCGATCAAACGAATCCTCGACCTGGACGCGCAGGGGCTTTACTACACGGTACGGGACGAAGACATCACCATGTGCGGATACGGGCCCGCCGTTGCCATGCTCACGGCCTGCAAAGCGCTCGGCGCGAAGAAAGCTGAGCTCATCAAGTACACGAACTCAGGAGAGGTGAGCGGGGATTATGACCAGGTCGTGGGGTACGCCGGCATCGTGATTTCGTGATGTGGTCATTTTCCCGGGCCTGCACGGTGAGGCAATCTGCGGAAATGCCCTGAGCCTGCGTTCACCATAACGGAGGCTTTCTTTATTTCGGATGAACCTATGAGCGAACGGTTCGACGTCATCATCATCGGCACCGGCCCTGCCGGCATCTTCGCCGCACTGGAGCTGGTGAAACAGGCGGGGATACGGGTCCTGATGATCGAGAAGGGCAGCGATATCGGGGCCCGGTCCTGTCCCATGCACGACGCGGACATGCCGTGCGCCCAGTGCGAGCTCTGCGGCATCCTCTGCGGATGGGGCGGCGCGGGAGCGTACAGTGACGGCAAGCTCACCCTCACCTCGGCGTTCGGCGGCTGGCTGGGGGAGTACCTGCAGGCCGATGACCTGGAACAGCTGATCGACATCGTTGATTCAATCTATTGCCGGTACGGAGCGGGGAAGGATATCCATGGCGAGGACAGGGAGGCCATGGAGCGGCTCCGGAAGAAGGCCCGGAGCTACGATCTCGAGCTGGTGCCAGCGCGCATCCGGCATATCGGCACAGACCTCTGCAAAGATGTCTTGAAGAACATCCGCGGCCACCTCGAAGGAAAAGTGACCGTGCTGTTCAACATGCCGGTCGCACAGGTCATCGCGGAGGGAGGGGCGGCGACGGGTGTGGTAACGGGGGACGGAAAGCGCTATGACGCGCACGCAGTCATCCTTGCCGTAGGCAGGGAAGGGTCCTCATGGCTCTCCACGGAGGCGAAGCGGCTCGGCCTCTCGCTCCAGACCAATCCCGTGGATATCGGCGTCCGGGTGGAACTGCCCGCGTCAATCATGAAGGACATCACCGACATCGCCTACGAGTCAAAGTTCCTGTACACCACGAAGAAATTTCATGACCGCATCAGGACCTTCTGCATGAATCCTTACGGCGAGGTGGTCCGGGAGAACAGCGAAGGGGTGTTCAGCGTCAATGGCCACAGCTACAAGGACCTGCGGACCGGGAACACCAACTTCGCCCTGCTCGTGAGCACCGACTTCACCAAGCCCTTTCATGAGCCAATTACCTATGGAAAGTACATCGCCGGGCTCGCGAACCTGCTGAGCGGCGGAGTGCTGGTCCAGCGGCTGGGCGACCTCAAGATGGGCAGGCGCTCCACGCCGGAACGGATCGGCGAAGGGTCGGTCCGGCCCACGCTCGGGGATGCCACGCCGGGAGACCTGAGCTTCGTCCTGCCGTACCGCCACCTTGCGGCGATCCTGGAGATGCTTGAGGTCCTGGACAACGTGGCGCCGGGTGTTAACTCCGGGGACACGCTGCTGTATGGTGTGGAGGTGAAGTATTATTCAATGCGGCTGAAGCTCACGAAGGCGCTGGAGACCGAGATACAAAACCTCTATGCAGTCGGCGATGGGGCGGGCGTCACGCGGGGACTGATCCAGGCATCGGTTTCCGGTGTCATTGCCGCGAGAGCCGTCCTGGAGAGAATGAGCAAATGATCTGCACCAGCCCCCGTCGGAACCGCCCGGGGGGTGTTGCGCGCTTCCATCAGGCGGTCATTACTGCCAGGTCCATTTCAGGACGCTATATTTTGCATCCGATTTCTGCCACAGATACACATCGCCGTTCGGCGCGATGATTGGTTCGCCGTACTCGATATATACACCTCGCGGCGCTCGCTGTCCGGGAACCTGGACGAGTTCCTCGTAGGCCCTCGGGAGGGAGAGGCTGCCGGTCTTTTTCCCGCTCTGGTCAAAGCGCACAACCGACTCGGCGGAAATCCCATAAATAAATCCGACGGCATCACGCGTGGCGGTCCTTAAGTCCCTGTCCGAGTCAACATCCACGTTCCCCTCGGGAAAGACAATGGTGATTCGATAGGCAGCTGAGCCGACCTTCAGGGAATGTAACGTTACTGCGTCGCGGTCCCTCTGGTACAGGGGGTCGATGGCCGATACCGATGGTCCTTTTGTGTCACCCCACGCCGACTCTTCGATTCGCTCCCCCTTGCTGCTGAACACCAGATGTTTTCTGTTCACCGGGTCGGAGATGATCACGCGCTGGTCCGTCGTAACGGCCTCGATCGACGGGACCACGGAAAAACCGCCCTCTGTCCGCGTGCCGAAGTGGCCGGCCCCGGAACCCCAGCTTCCACTGATGATCTCTTTAGGCCCGGACCACGCCGCATGGGCAGAGCTAATGTTGAGGACGAGAAAGAACAGCAAGATGGATGCAGAAAAAATGCGAAGTTTCATGGTATTCCCCTCAGTAGATCATGATCAGGTTATATATCACGAAGAAATAACGTCCACCAATTTCTCACCGAACTTCTTTGCTGCAGAAGGGCCGACCGCGGTAACGATCTTGCCATCGGTGACCACATCATCCTTGATGACGATCGCTCCGTGGGTGTTCAGGGCGCCTTCCGAAGAGGGGAAGGCAGTCGCTCTCTTGTCTTTCAGCACGCCGGCGTTCGCCAGGGTGGCAGGCGCGATACAGATGGCCGATGTCAATTTCCCATGCTCAAAGAAATTCCGGGCCAGCTTATGAGCAACGGGGTTGTCGAAATATTCGGACGCCCCACCGCCGCCCACGAAGACGATCCCGTCATAATCCCCTTCTTTCACATCACCGATCAGGACATCCGGTTTCACGTTGAGACCCAGCACGCCTTCGGCGGTGTTCAACGATGACGATGCCACGGTTATGATCACGCCGGCTGCTTCCAGGACCTTCCGGGGTTCAAGATATTCTTCGTCCCTGAACTTATTCCTCGCGATCACCATCAGGACTTTCTTGCCGGTTAAGTCTTTCATGTTGAGATCGTCCATCCTTATTCAGAAACATATTTATTGAGAACCTATCAGATGGCGACAGCAAAATCAAGTGGCGTCTTCTGCCGACTATAAACATTCGAGGATGATCCATGATCAAAGAGCAGGAAGCTTCAAGCATGTGTCAGTAGAATTGATGTAATGCCAGAAAAAAATAGACGTGAATTCTCAATATAATAAGCGCTAATTTGAAACGATGTGTACCGTTGAGAGGACATTTCATCCTCCAACGGGAATGAATCTTATCGATTAATGCTTAAATTAAGGGAAAAAGTATCATTATGTAGCACGTAATATTTAGCAAAGTATATGCCACGTTGCTTTTGATATGAACAATTTATTTGTGACTCAAATCACCATTTACCCTTGACAATAATCATCCTTATATATTCAATAATAATTATAAGCTAAAAAAACGTAAGTAACTTCCTGCAATCAAAAGTTTTGTCGTAACAAAACAAAAAAAGTGTTCAT
>JAAXXJ010000514.1 GCA_013334545.1 Nitrospirota bacterium
CGCGGACATCCACAACAGTCTGAACATCGTCTGGCCGGAGCGCCCCCGCACCCCTGAAGGATGGGAACAGGCCGACCGCAACCGCAACCCCAAGTGCAAATACCAGCGCTGGGTCGCCCGCGAAGACGGGGTCGCGGTAGGCTGGGCTTCCTATGGGCAGGGAATGGATGACTATCACCCGCAACGATTCTATGTTCATGTCGAAGTGCGGCCGGAATACCAGCGGAGGGGGATCGGTTCAGCGCTCTACGACCATGTCATGGACGGCCTGCAGGTTTTCGATCCCCGCGTCCTTCGTGCGGACGCCTTCACGAACCTGCCCCAAGGTTTTCCTTATCTACAAAAACGGGGATTCTATGAAGCCTTCCGCGAGACCCCCGTCCATCTGGATATCACTTCCTTCGATCCGAGCCCCTATGCGGAGCTGGAGCCGAATCTGCGACAGCAGGGCATTTTGATCAAGACCCTGCGCCAGCTTGAATCCGACCCCTACCGGGACCGCAAAATCTATGATCTATACTGGGAAGCCGTTGAGGATGTCCCGCAGGAGGAATCCCGCCTTGAGAGGCCTTCCTTTGAAGAATGGGTGAAATGGGGCATGAACGACCCCACCATCCTGCACGACGCCTATTTTGTCGCCGTGCGCGGGGAGAAGTACCTCGGCCTGCGGGAGCTGGGAAAAGAGCCCAACGGCGATGCGCTGCTCGGGGGGCTGCTCGGTGTCCGCCGGGAGGAACGAAAGCGCGGCATCGGGCTGGCGATGCAGCTGCGCGGTATTGCCTATGCACGGGAGCACGGTTATCCGGTGCTCAAGACCTGTACGGCCATCCAGAATGCCCCAATGCAAGCGCTCTTCAACAAGCTGGGCTATGCCCGTGACCCGGAATGGCTCCAATGCCAGAAGGACATTCCGTAGGCGGCGAGGGCCTTACCTGGCACAGACCGGCATCGCCCTGCGGACGCGGGTGCGCGTCTTGCGGTTGAAAATGCGGGCAGCCATGGCGCTCGTGCTGTTCGTGTGAAGCCTGCTGGTCGCCACTCGAAAATCCTGACTTCGATACTCCAGCAGGCCGGGCTGCTCCTGGCACTTGCCGTACAACAAATACATCAGACCGCGCTTGAATGACTGGCGCGGTCTGATGTATTTTGTGCCATAATCATTGTGTCGTCTTCTGTAATTTGAAGCAGGGGAGACTGATCATGGACCTGTCACAGGTATCGCGAACGGCAATTCTGACATTGATTTGCCATGCCGTTGAAGCAGAGAAGAATAAATCTGACTTCAAGGATCCCATGGCAGTTCTTTGTTTGGAAAGACTGATGTCCGTGGCATCCGGTGAAGACAAGCGATGGATCATCAGGAAGAAGCGCAGATATGAAGGAATAGGCGCGCGGGATGCCAAAGCGCTCATACGGCGAGTGAAGGTTTTCGACGATGCGGTTCATCGTTTCATCGCAGCCAATCCAAACTGCACGGTGATCAACCTCGCCTGCGGATTCGATACCAGATTCTGGCGAATTGAAAATGAAACGATTAAATATGTTGAATTGGACTTTCCAGAAGTTATCCAACTGAAGAAAGAGATCTTAAAAGATCATCTCGGACACGAAGTCATTGCTGGTTCGGTCTTGGATACTTCATGGATCGATAAGGTAACGAAAAATGGAAACACGGATTTTCTCCTTCTTGCCGAAGGGTTATTCATGTGGTTTCCTCCACAGGATGCCATAAGGCTTTTCAAGGAAATTGGAGAAAGATTTTACCGCTCACAACTGGTCCTGGACATGGTCTCCGAGAAAT
>JAAXXJ010000209.1 GCA_013334545.1 Nitrospirota bacterium
CTGCCACCGCCTTGGGCGACGGTCCGAGCGGGTTCTCGTTCGAGGCGAGCTTGATGCTCCCGCTGATGCCCAGTTCCCGCTCAAGCTCCTCGATCGGTTTTCCCGGGACATAGGGTGAGATGGTTTTTATATTCTCTGAAACAGGTATCATTTCGATAGTCACTCCTCGGCAGTAGGGTTGATGCTCTCGTCCCTCGTCTTTTGACTACTGACTTCTCGGATAGGACCCCAGCACCTTCAGGAACATGCAGTCCTTCTTGAGCTGTTCGATGGCATGGGCGACCTTCGGCTCCTCGATGTGGCCCTCCATGTCGAGGAAGAACACATAATCCCATACCTGCCTGCCTGACGGCCGCGCGTCGAGCCTGTTCAAATTGATCCCCGCTTCAGCGAACGGTGTCAGCATGCTATGCAGTGCGCCCACTTTGTCCTTGATGGAGAACATGATGGAGGTCTTGTCGCGGCCGGTCTTCCCTTTCGGCTTCCGGGAGATGACAATGAACCGGGTGAAGTTATGGGGATTGTCCTCGATCTTCTTTGCCACGATCTGGAGGCTGTAGAGGATCGCGGCCATCTCGCTGGCAATGGCCCCGACCTCGGGATCGTCCTTCGCCATCTCGGCTGCCCGCGCCGTGCTCGGCGCATCCAGGATGGGAATTCCCGCCACGTTCTTTTCGAGCCACTGGCGGCACTGCCCCGGCACCTGGGGATGGGTGTAGATCTTCCTGATGTCTTCAAGCTTTCCGGAGCGGTTCATCAGATTCTGTGAGACCTCCAGCATGATCTCGGCGGTGATCTTGAGGTCCGAATCGATGAACATGTCGAGGGTGTAGTTCACCACGCCCTCGGTGGAGTTCTCGACAGGAACGACGCCATAGTCCACCCGGCCCCGTTCGACCTCGCCGAACACATCCTTGATGCTCTCCGCGGGAACATACTGGGCCGCCAGGCCGAACTGCTGCATGCCGGCCATGTGGGTGAAGGTGGCCCGAGGCCCGAGGTAGGCTATGCGGAGAGGACGCTCCAGCGAAAGAGATGACGACAGGATCTCCCGGTAGACCGCTTTCAGCGTGTCCTGCGGGAAGGGCCCCTGATTGCGGGATGTCAGCCTCTCCAGGATCTCCCGCTCGCGATTGGGCGAGTGAAAATCGAGCTTCTCGGCCTTCTTGATGTCGCCGACCTCAATGACGACCTTTGCCCGCTGATTCAGCAGGTCAATGATCTTGTCGTCGATCTCGTCGATCTTTTTTCTAAGTTCTTGTATTTTTTCGATAGTCATTGCGATGTGTTGTGATGTCTGGCAAGAGCGTGAATTATAGTAAATTTTACGGGGAGTTGCAAGGACTTTTTCCAGCCATTCTGCTTGCGGGGAAAAGGGGTGAATATGTGTAGGATATTGCAAGATAACAGAAAATCGTAGAACGATTAAAAATGCCAGCGACCCGCTCACCTCCAGTGAAAAAACATTAGTACGGCATTCGTTAATGAAGGATTCATGGTCTGGTGCAGACAAGATTGCGGCCCACTATGCGGCGGCGGCAACCACGGATTGCGAACATGCGGAATCCCCTCTTTTCCCCAGAAAGCAGTTTTATCGGCTGGTGCTGATCCCTTCGGTGCTCGTTACCTGTCCCTGGTCATCCACGATGATCGCCTCGGCTCCGAGCCTCCTGACGATCTTCATGCCTTCCTCAGGCCCCAAAATGAACGGGATCTTGGCGAGCGGATCGATATACGCCCCCTGGGTCCCCATAAGGGTCACGGATATGACGCCGGTCGACGGCTTCCCCGTACGGGGGTCGATGATATGATGATACCGTTTCTTTTCTCTGATGACGAACCGTTCGTAATCGCCGGAGGTGCAGATATATTTGTCACTGAGTTCCAGAACGGTCAGGGTCCTGTCCTTCTCCCGGGGATGCTGAACGCCGATCCTCCATGGATTGCCGTCCTCCCGGTGGCCCAGCGCCCAGATGTCGCCCGCCAGTGCGATCAGGGCGTTGTTGATCCCACGCCGTTTCATGAGATCGGCTACCCGGTCGGCGATGTATCCCTTCATGCCTCCGAGGTCCATGATCATGCCTTTCTTTTTCAGAAAGAGCGTCGACGCCTTCTTGTTCATGATGATGTTCCGATAGTCCACGAGGGGGCGGACCCCTGCGATCTCCTCGTCCGTCGGCACCTTCCCTTCCTTCAACCGCATCTGCCACAGGACCACGAGCGGTCCTATGGTCAGATCGAACACGCCACCCGAGAGCTGAGAGATCTTTGCCGCATGCTCCACGGCCTCGATCATCTCGGGAGAGACCTTGACCGGAACTGTTCCTGCGGCAAGGTTCACCTTCGTGATCTCGCTGGTGTCCTTGTAGAGCGACATCATGGCATCTAGCCGCCTGATCTCCGCCATAGCGGCGTCTACGGCCCGCTCTCCCTCCTCAGCCGTAGGCGCCACGACCATGATGGAGACCTGCGTTCCCATGATGCTTTCAGTCTTGTGTGTGGTCCTCTGTTTCGAGCAACCACACGCGAACACGGCCAGTAGCATGATGACAGATAGAGATCGTTTCACGGCATCTCCACGGGGAGGATGTTCCTCAGACGATAGAACGATGAAGGGATGCAGCAGGCCACTCGAGGGGGCCCGGGAGGATCCTGCTATTTCTTACCTGCTTTTTTCCTGGCGAGCAGCCCCCGCGCGGCCGAACGGACAGCCTCGGAAACGTTCCGGCTCTTTTCGAGCATGGCAAGATCCTTTTCGGTCATCCGGGTGACGAACCCGACGGCAACTCCCGGCGGACACTTAGGATTATAAACGAGCGCCTGGGCGACGGTGTACTTCTTCGTCCAGTCGGAGTTGGTCCCGATCTTCCGCATGATATCCTCGCCCAAATTTGCGGACTTGGCGAAGAACTCGATCTCTCCATCGGTGATCCTCGGATTCTCCAGGACCGCTGTCGAGACCTGCTTGTTGGATTCGCGGATGAGGAGGCTCCGCGCCTCTTTGCCGCCCGAGAGGGCAAGCTTGATCTTCTGGGGATTCGTCATTTTCTGGACAGCCTGGATGACGTTGAACTTCTTTCTGCCGGGCGCTTCTTTCGGCTTCCCCGTTCCCGGGACTGCGACGGCGGTCACCGGTTCATCGACCACCACGAGGTCAAGAACACGCGTTCCGGAAATGAAGCTCCTGATCTCGTCGGAGGCGGTCAGGGCGATGAAGGCGAGGGTCGTTTCGTCAAGGTTCGGGCAGCGGACAAGGTCCTTGAGGAGGTACTCATCATCGGAATAGATCTGGGCGATCCGATCGAGAACGGAAGAGGGTGTATTGCCATCGAGGATAATATTCCTCAGCGTGATGGGGGAACTATGCTCGATGTCCAGAGGAAGCTGCTTTCGCTTTCGTTTCCGGACAAGGATATATTTCCACTGATCTACGGGGTCCATGGGCCTCTCTTGAGGGCAGTGACGGTCTCAGCAGGAAATCATCTCGATAAATCAGAGAAAAGTATACTTGCGGCACATTCCCTTGTCAAGGTGCTGCAGTTGTCACGGCGGCAACGGTCAACCGACCTTGTATCCCGCCTCCACGACAGCAACCGAAAGTTTCTGCGGCGATACCTTTGCATCATCATAGGACACGACCGCCTCGGCTTTCTGCAGGTCGACCTTGGCGTCCTGCACGCCCGGAACCGCCTTGAGCGCCTTGGCGACCCGCATCACGCAGTGGTTGCAGGTCATTCCTTGTACTTTGATCGTTGTCGTCGCCATGTTCCGCCTCCTGAAGTCGAAACGATACATTTACCCGGGACATACTACCGGAATCGCTGCGGCAGGGGAAGCGTTTTTCTTCATCCAGCCGCCCGTCCGAAACAAGGTTCTATTTGAGCCCGTACTTTTCCATCCGGTAGATGAGCGTGGGACGGGTAATGCGCAGGTACTCTGCGGCGCGGGTCTGGTTCCCCTTGTGCTTCTCCAGCGCTTTGATGATAAGGTCCTTCTCAAGCTCCTCGAGTGACAGCCCGTCTTCGGGGAGATTGAGCAGGACCTCGGAGGCTCCCCCCGCTTTCCGGCTGAGCTTTTCCGGAAGGTCCTCGCGCGTGATCGTGTCGCCACGTTTTAGGATCGAGGCCCGCTCCATGACATTTTCCAGTTCCCGCACGTTCCCCGGCCATCCGTAGGCAGAAAGGATCGCAAGGGCGTCGGGCGCAAGGCGTACGACCGGGCCGGGACTGAACTTCCTCAGGAAGTGCTCTGCCAGAACAGGGATGTCGTCCTTCCGGTCCCGGAGGGGCGGCATCTGCAGGGTCACGACGCTCAGACGATAGTACAGGTCCTCCCGGAAATTCCCTTCCCTGACCTCCCGTTCCAGGTCCTTGTTCGTTGCAGCGATCACCCGGACATCCACGTCGATCTGCTTGACACCACCCACGCGATCGACCGTCCTTTCCTGGAGCGTCCGGAGGATCTTGGCCTGGAGATCGACGCGCAAATCGCCGATCTCGTCCAGGAAGATCGTACCGCCGTCCGCCAGTTCGAACTTCCCCTCCCGGTCGCGCACCGCGCCGGTGAACGCCCCTTTCACGTGTCCGAAGAGCTCGCTCTCGATGAGGTTCTCGGGGATGGCCGCACAGTTCACCGCGACGAACGGCCCCTCGGAGCGTCCGCTGCTGTAATGGATCCCCCGGGCGAGGAGCTCCTTGCCGGTGCCGCTCTCGCCCGTTACCAGGACCGTGGCATCGCTCGGCGCAACGCGTCCAGCGAGAGCGATGACCTCCCGAAGCTTCTCGCTGTTGCCGACGATGGCATCGAACCGGTACCGGTCAATGACCTCGGCGCGGAGCCGGACATTCTCCTTTTCCAGGCGCCGCATCTTGAGCGCCCGCTCCAGGGTGATGCGGAGCTCGTCGCGGTTGAACGGCTTGGTAATATAGTCGAAAGCCCCCTGCTTCATGGCCGACACGGCGCTCTCGATGGTCCCGTAGGCCGTGATGATGATGACCGGAACGTTGAGGTCCGCCTGGCGCACTTTCGCCAGCACATCCAGGCCGCTCATACCGGGCATAGTGATGTCCGTGATCACTGCGTCGCAAGGCCCTTTCTGGAAGAGCGCAAGTCCCTCCTCTCCGCTCGCTGCCGGAAGCACGGAATAACCGCTCTCGACCAGACTGTACTCGATCACCCGTCTGAGGCTGGGATCGTCATCAATGAGTAGGATGGAAGGTTTTTTCATGACCTATGCTCCGCCAAGCACGGATAGGACAACCGATGCGCAATAGAAATCAACTGATTGATGCCGCAGATTGAGATTGATAAACGCTTACTCTGTTTCCTAATAGGTAAAATTTTTCAAGCTCCCGGGATCCTGACCGTGAAGGTCGTCCCCTTCCCCGGAACGCTGTCGACGTCGATGGTGCCATGGTGGTTCTGGATGATGCGGAACGTTATGGCCAGGCCCAGCCCGGTGCCATCCTGTTTGGTGGTGAAGAAGGGGCTGAAGAGCTTCTTCCGGTTCTCCGGGGAGATTCCGCTTCCCGTGTCCGTGATATTCACTTCGATGCCGCTGCCTTTCCGCGCGCTGGCCACGGTCATCGTACCGCCGCCCGGCATGGCCTGGATGGCGTTCAGGACAAGGTTCAGGAAGGCCTGTTTCAGCAGCATCGAAGTGAATATCACGGACACGGGAAGCGGAATCTCCCCGGAGAACCG
>JAAXXJ010000515.1 GCA_013334545.1 Nitrospirota bacterium
CCGGGCCTTCCCGGTCAGCGTCCTCGGTGTGATGCTCGCCTTCAGCGGAATCGAGCTGGCGCTCGTCACTCGCGACCAGACGGACCGCGACGCGGCCTTCACGATGCTCCTGACTGCAGGGGCCTGCCTCGGCTTCGGCCATGTCGGCGTGGGATTCGCGGTCGGGATCGTGCTCGCGCTGCTCCTTCGGATCCTCGGTCGGAGGGACGGCCGTCCACAAGCACGGTGAGCGGCCCGCAGGGTCTCTGCCCCCGCGACTGGAACTCTGCGCCATCCACGAGACCGCGGCCATTCGACATGCCGCAGTTCAGTGGAGCGTCCCTGGAACAGGCGAGGCTGTCGAGGAGCTAAGCTACTCAGAATGACGGCAATAAGGGGCCGTTAGATAATAAAGGTAGCAACTGCGGTGCACGACTGCTATCATGCTGAGGCATGGCATCGCTCCCTGCGCTGCGGAAGAAGTTCCGATCGGTGTGGGCCCTTCTCGACGAGCGAGCGCGCCGCCTCGTGGCTGCGAATGAGGCCTTGACACTGCCCTACGGCGGGGTCTCCGCTGTGCACAGGGCGAGCGGACTGTCCCGGAAGGCGATCGCGCGGGGGATTCAGGAGATCCGAAGCAAGTCACGGTTGGAGGCGGGCCGGATCCGTCGCAGAGGGGCGGGGCGAAAGGCTGTGACGGTCAAGGACCCTGGTCTACTGGCCGCGTTGGACCGGTTGATCGAGCCCGGCACACGCGGAGATCCCGAATCGCCATTGCGCTGGGTCTGCAAGAGCACGCGCACCTTGGCGTGGGAACTGAGGAATAGGCGACATCCGATCAGCCACGTCACGGTGGCTCAGTTGCTTCACGACCAGAACTTCAGCCTGCAGGGCACACGAAAGACCGAGGAGGGTGCCGACCACCCGGATCGGGATGCTCAGTTCCGGCACATCAATGCCACGGTGAAGAGGGCGCTGAAGGAAGGGACGCCGGTCATCTCGGTGGATACCAAGAAGAAGGAACTCATCGGGAACTATGCCAATGCGGGTCGGCAGTGGCGGCGCAGGGGTACGGCAGTCCGGGTGAACGGTCACGATTTTCCGGGCCCGGAGGTCCCGCGGGCGTATCCCTACGGCATCTACGACATCGGTCGCAACGAGGGTTTCGTGAACATCGGGACCGACCACGACACGGCAGCCTTCGCGGCGGCCTCGGTGCGAGGCTGGTGGAAAGCCGAGGGCCGGCGGCTGTATCCAAGGGCCCAGGGGATCGTCATGACAGCGGACTCCGGCGGCAGCAACGGACCCCGGTTACGTCTATGGAAGTGGGAACTGCAGCAACTCGCGGACGAGACGGGGCTCCCGCTGTCCATCTGCCACTTCCCGCCGGGCACCAGCAAATGGAACAAGGTCGAGCACCGACTCTTCTCGTTCATCTCGTCCAACTGGCGCGGCGAACCCTTGCGCGACTACGAGACGATCGTGAAGCTCATCGCCCGGACGACCACAGCCGCGGGCCTCAAGGTCGTTTGTCGCCTTGACCGCCGCAAGTATGCGACCGGCCGCGAAGTGACTGATGCTGAGATGAAGACCGTCTGCCTGGAGCGCAACCGGTTTCACGGCGACTGGAACTACGTGATCAAGCCCCGTAGCCTTGCGAAGTAGTTGGTATGTTTATTTCCTAACGGTCCCTTAGGCCGGCGAAAGCGATGCGACGCAACGTGCGGTACAGTTCGGGCATGCGTAGGGGAATCGGCGTGGTCGCGGTCACTGCCAGTTGTCTGGCCGGCTGCGGTGGCAGCCCGACTGGACCGAGCA
>JAAXXJ010000007.1 GCA_013334545.1 Nitrospirota bacterium
GCGCGGTAATGCGCCTCCAGGCCGGCGGGCTCCTGCCCCATGCCGAGGCCATTGCGTTGCGCAAGGCGGGGGCTGACGCGAAAGGCGCGACGCTCTATGTGACGCTCGAGCCCTGTTCGCACACGAACAAGCGGACTCCGCCGTGCTCGCCGCTCGTCATTGCCAGCGGCGTCAGGCGTGTGGTCGTCGCCATGATCGATCCGAATCCGAGCGTGTCCGGCGGCGGGATCCGGGCCATCAGGAAGGCGGGTATCGAGGTCGTCACCGGTGTCCTTGAGCCGGAGGCGAGTCGGTTGAACGAAGCCTTTGTCAAGCATGTGACGAAAAAGGTCCCCTTCGTCACCCTCAAGATCGCCCAGACCCTGGACGGAAAGATCGCGACGGCGACGGGCGAATCAAAGTGGATCACCGGCAAGGAGGCGCGGGAAGCGGGGCACCGTCTTCGCGATCGGAATGACGCGATCCTTGTCGGGATCAACACGGTGCTCAAGGATAACCCATCGCTCACCGCGCGGATCGCCGGAGGCCGCGATCCGCTCCGGGTGATCGTTGATAGCGCGTTGAGGGTTTCCCTCAAGGCCAAGGTCATTGCTCAGACGTCAGCCGCTCGGACCATCGTGGCCACGCTCGCGAATTCGCCAAAGGACAAGATAAAAAAACTTCAGGCCGCGGGCGCGGAGATAGTGCTCGTGAAGAGCGACAGGGGCCGCGTTGACCTTCGCGACCTCATGAGGAAGCTCGGCAGTATGGACATCATGTCGGTCCTGGTGGAAGGCGGCGCGGAGATCCATGCTTCTGCTCTCAGGTCCGGCATCGTGGACAAGGTCGTTCTGTTCATCGCACCCACGCTCATGACGGGGTCTGATTCTCTTTGCTCCATTGGAGGAATGTCACCGATAAAGCTCGATCATGCCATCAGGATGAAGGATGTCACCTCACGCTTCGTCGGACAGGACATCATGGTCGAAGGATATATTAGTTACTAAAGAATTAAATTCTACTCAAAATGGCAAGAAAATATTCACCGCGAAGAAGCGAAGGACGCAAAGGACGTCAAGACAAAAGGAATTCTTGAGTAATTCAAGTTTTCCTCGCGACCTTTGCGCCTTGGCGGTTCCAAGGTTTTGTTCCGGCTTGTCCGGGTTAGGAAATAGGAGACAGGGATTTCCGCTCCCCGCGTGCTCTCTGAAGGAATAGGCTGCTATTGCCCCATGCATCCCACCGTTCTCGATATCAAAAAGGCTCTGAACGATCACACCATCACCCATATCCTTCTCGATATGGACGGGACGCTCCTGGACAAGTATTTCGACGATTACTTCTGGGAGCACCTTGTTCCGGAGAAGTATGCGGACAAACACGGCATCACGTTCGGGAAGGCGAAGGAGGACCTCCTCAAGAAGTACAAGTCCCATGAAGAGACCCTGAACTGGACGGACATCGACTTCTGGTCCCGTGAGCTGGGCCTCGATATTCTTGCGCTGAAGGAGCAGATCCGGCACCTTATCGAGGTCCATCCCCATGTAGTGGCTTTTCTGCATGTGATGCGTTCCCGCAGGAAGCAGGTCTATATCGCCACGAACGCCCACGACAAGGTCCTGGCCATGAAGCTCAAGAAGACGGAGATCGGGCAGTACCTGAACGGCGCGATCACATCGGCCGAGATGGGCTTCCCGAAGGAGAAGTTGGAGTTCTGGCAGCAGGCGGAAAAGAAGCTCGGGTTCAACACGGAAAGGACCTTGTTCGTTGATGACACCCTTGCCGTGCTCAGGACCGCGCAGGAGTACGGTATCGGATATATCGTCTACAAGGCGCGGGGTAATTCCCGGATGCCGCCCGTGCACAGTCCGGACTTCACGACGGTGCTGGATTTCAACGAGTTGCTGTAGCCATTGCGGAAATATCTGGTATAATACAAACCACCATGAATCCATTCAGAAAAAAGACCCTCACGGGCATGTCGCGCACCTGCGGTTGAGCGGCGAAGATCGGTCCGGCGGACCTGTCGGACGTGCTCTCAACGATCTGTCCCGTTCATGACCAGAACCTGCTTGTGGGATTCGAGACGAGCGACGACGCGGCCGTCTACCGTGTCGCGCCGGACCTTGCCGTCATCAGCACGGTGGACTTCATCACGCCGCCGGTGGACGATCCGGTCTGGTTCGGCAGGATCGCGGCCGCCAACGCGCTGTCGGACGTCTATGCCATGGGCGGGAAGCCCATCGTCGCCCTGAACCTCGTCATGTTCCCGTCCAAGAAGCTCGATATGGGCCTGCTGAAGGACATGCTGACCGGGGGCTTCGAGAAGGTGCAGGAGGCCGGAGCGGCCCTCGCCGGCGGCCACTCGGTGGACGACCTGGAGCCGAAATACGGGCTCGCCGTCACCGGGACCGTCCATCCCGACAGGGTCCTGACGAATGCGAATGCGAAGCCGGGCGACGCGCTTGTCCTGACCAAACCGCTGGGCACGGGTGTCCTGTTCAACGCCTGCCGCTCGAAGAAGCTGCCCTCCAGGGAATTGGAGCCGCTCCTGCCGAAGATCGCCGCGCTGAACAAGGCCGCGATCGAGAAGGCCCTCGCCTTCGAGGTCCATTCCTGCACGGACATCACGGGATTCGGCGTGCTTGGACATGCGCTGGAGATGGCCAAGGGGAGCGGCGTCCGGATCCAGCTCGCCTATGACAAGCTGCCCTTTCTTCCCCATGCGCTGGAAATGTACCGGAAGGGTGAGACCACGGGGAGCAACAAATCGAACCGGAAGATCGCCGATGGTTTCTGGGAAAAGGAGCGTCAGCTGGACCGCCATGCCGAGGAATTGCTCTTCGATCCCCAGACCTCGGGCGGACTGCTGTTTGCCGTGCCTGCGTCGCAGGCCGGGGAACTGGTCAGGAATCTGAAGCTTGCCGGTGTGGAAGATGCCGTGGTCGTTGGAGAGGTCGCTGACGGAAAAAAACCTGCCATCGTGGTCCGGTAAATTTCCCTTTTCCCTTCCTATCTGATGGAGCTTCCCCGGAAGCAGGCGTGCCGCGGCGAGAACGCCTTGCCGGTCATCAAGGCTTTCTACATGGTATGGATGAGGTAGAGGACGAGGAACAGGCCGACCGCGAGGACCGACAGCATGAGCAGCACGCTCAGGATTGGCAAGGGGGCATAGGTGTCGTTCTCGATCTGGCGCTCGACGGAACGGTATCGGATATACGCGAGAACACCCATGATAGCGCCGAGGCCGACGAGGATGACGCCGACCACCGACGAATATCCCGGAGTCGGGGGCGAAGCCTCCTTGCCGAGATAGTACGACAGCTGCTTTACGAACAGGGAGAACTTCTCCACCACGAAGCCGAAGGCCATGATGGAGATGCTCGTCCGTATCCACGCCAGGAATGTCCGCTCGTTCGCCATGTGAACACGGCGGTCCCGTGCTTTGGTCGTTGAAATATCCCTCACGGGACCTTCCCTCACGTTCCTCTCCTATCCTTCGATCAGCTTGAACATCCCGCTCCGGATCAGCTTGACCGCGATGGCGGCGAGGAGGAGCGCCGCGACCTTGGCAAAAGCGCGCGTGCCGCCGATGCCCATGAATTTGATGATGCGCTCGGCCTGGGCGAAAATGAGCCAGGCAAGCAGGATGTTGGCGATCAGCGAAAGGATGACCGGCGTATACCCGTAGCTCCCCACGAGCACCAGCGTGGTGGTGAGGGTGGCGGGGCCGGCGATGAGGGGCGTGCCGAAGGGCACGACGCCGAAGGTAGGGGAAGCGGCGTGCTTCTTCTCGGCCGCCTGGACGATGTCCTGGATGGCGATGATCAGGAGCACGATGCCGCCGGCGATCATGAAATCCTCGACCATGATGCCGAGCGCCCGAAACACCGCCCTTCCCAGAAAGACGAACCCGATGGTCACGAGGAACGCCGTGATGATGGACTGGCGGATGATGGTCCGGCGCTCGTGCTTCTTGATGCCTTCGGTCATCGCCACGAAGAGCGGGAGCGTCGCCGGCGCGTCCAGCGCGACCATGATGGGAATGAGGCAGACCAAGAAATCGTTCAGCAGTTCCATGGATCGTGTCCTGGTGAAGAGGGGAGATAGGGTATGGAGAGAAGTATATCGGATGGCGGCCGTTCTGTCCAGCCGGATGCGCCGGCATCAAAAAAGAAAAGGGCCGCTTGCCTTCGGGAGGCGGCCCGTGTTGTTTCAAGGTGTGCTCGTTGGTCCATACCTGCCACCATGGTTCGCGCAGGTCAGACCTTGATCTTTTCCAGCATCTGATGGATCTCCTTCGGCATGACGCCCCTCATGGTCTTGGCGAGGTACGAACTGGTGGCTATGATGTGGACCACCTTGATCATGAACTCTCTTTTTCTCGGGCTCATGGCATCGAGGGTGTTCATCTTGTGCATGTAGAAATCCCGTGCCGCCATGCCGAGCTCCTTTGCCACCTCCTCCAGGGTCATGTTCTTTGGCTTGACGACCGGTTCGACAAGGTTATACCTGCGGTAATCAAAGACCGCCACGTGCTCCCTGAGCGTGGGGTAGATCTCGGAATAGGGCCAGGGCGCGATCGCCAGAAAGAATGCGAGGTCGGGATTATAGAACTTGGCCAGTTCCACGGTCTTCCGCATTCCTTCCGCTGTATCATCGGGCATACCGAGCACAAAGGATGTTTCGGAAACGATGTCGTGGGCATTGATCAGATCAATAGCCCGCTTGGACTCCTCAACCTTGATGTTCTTGTTGAACAGGTCGAGCATCGCCTGATCCGTGGCCTCGACGCCCACGTAGATATGATCGACATGGGCTTTTTTATACTTCTCCATGATATCCTCGTCACGGAGGATATCATCAACGCGGGTTTCCATAAGGATCCTGGTGCCCAGGTCCCGCTCGATCAACAGGTCGAGGATCCTTTCCCATCGCTTGCGGTCAAGCGTCGGCGTCTCGTCGGCGAACATGACCACGTTCACACCGTACCTGCCCCGCAGGTGTTCGAGCTCCGCAACGACGTTCTCGGGGCTCCGGCCCCGCCAGTTCCTCTGCCAGAACAGCTGCTGGGAGCAGAAGCTGCACCGCTGACTGCATCCGCGCGAGGTGCTGACAATGGCCAGCACCGAGTGCTCCATGGGCTTGTACGTATAGATCGGCCAGTCCACGAGGTCCCATGCCATGGGCAGGCTGTCCAGGTCTTTGATGAAAGGCCGGGGAGGCGTGACGCTGACAGAGCCATTCCGGGCAAAAGCGATGGACCGCACCGAGGAGGGATCGCCATCGTTGGATATACAGTTGATGAGATCGACGACCGTTTCCTCGCCTTCACCCATGACGATGTAGTCAACGGGATTGCCCTTCGCCGTCAGGATCTCGTCATAACAGTAGGTCGGGTGCACATTCCCGATGATGGTAATGATCCGGGGATCGATCTCTTTGGCCAGGGTGAGGACCTTGAGGGCATCCACGATCTCAGCGGTAAAAGCCGTGGTCCCTACCACATCAGGCTTCTCTGCTTCGATCCTCCTGCGGATGTCATCATAGGTGTGCCAGTGGCTCATGGCATCGTATATGACCGGCTCATATCCGGCTGCCCGAAGGCTGCCCGCAAGATAGACAAAGGCGACATTCATCCATACGCCCGCCGATTCAACAACACCGGAATGGTAGGGCGGGGTGATGAGCAGTATTTTCTTTATTCGATTTGTCATGCAATCCTTCTGTAAATACCCGATGCTGTTTCTTGTGAGGCTGTTCATTTGTACACCATGACATATTGCCAGAAGATGCCGGCGCTGAATACCGCAGACAGCAGGAGATGCTTGATAACGAGCATGCGTTTTCTCAGCTTTTCGGCATCATCTCCGTAAATATTTCCCACATAGGAGTAGGTGAACATCCTTCCGGCGCCTGCGGCAAGCACCGTCGTGACACAGACGAGACCGATAAAGAAGAATTGTTCCTTGAGGCCGAAGAGCAGTCCACCGATGCCTTTTTCCTGTTCTATGCGGTGCACCCAGTACACGGCCAATACCGAAGCGGCCCAGCATCCGGCGGCAAAGTCGTGGAGAAATCCGATGAATATGGTAAAGGCCTTTTTCATGCACTCGTTCGTTGGAGCGCTCGTTCGTAACGGTTTCAACCCGTGATCCGAGAAGCGGGCCGTTGGAGCTCAACGTTGTGTATCAGTACCTTCCTGGTCCAGGAAAATATTTTCAAGCACCTTCACCTTCATTACTTTCCAGGCGGCCCCAACCCTCACGCATTCATACTGAAGTTTCATTGCAGCCTGAATGATCTGACCGGGATTGCCGCCCGGTTTCAGAGGACGGTCATAATATCGCCATTGCTCCATGGTTTCAATGAGTTGGGAATCGGGACCGGTTGTCTGGGCGCTCACGATTTCAAGGCGTTCGAGCGTGGCTTCCAGCACTAGGCCGCTGCCCCTTTTCGTTGTTACCAGCACGCCGACAATGCGCGCCTCCCGTTCGCCTGCAACATCAGCGAGCCTGGCCGTATCTCCTGTCCTGTGCGCCATAATGACGGCGCTGTTGTAGGAACGAACGATCTTTAAAGGGTCATCGGCTCGCGTGCAGGCAAAGTCTGCCAGGACAAACGCCGCACTGATCAGAATGAATGTCCTGAGCTTAATCAATTATCGACCTACCATGTAGGAATTATGAATCGTCGGAACCAGCAAGGTGACGATATACAACACCATGATCGCGAAACCGAACGCGACAAGCGTGAGATAGGCCATAGGGCGTCCGGACCAGCGATGGATAACCCGTAAGTGCAGGATTACGCCGAAGGCGATCCAGGCCGCCAGAGAACTCGTTTCTATGGGATCCCAGGCCCAGTATCTCCCCCACGATTGGTGCGCCCAAAGCGATCCTGCCGCGATCATCACCCCGAGAAAGAAGAACGATACCAACAGGAACTGGTGGCTGTAGCGGTCAAGTTTCTCTGCAGAAGGCAGCATGGACAGTCTCCGGTCTGCGCCCCTTTTTATCAGGTAGGCGACAGCGCAACCGGCAGCAAGCACGATCGTTGCAGCGAAGGCTTTTGCAAATCCGATATGCAGCAAAAGCCAGTAGGACTTGAATATGATGGGAACTTCATACTTGAGACCATAGGCGCTGACCGCCCATCCCATGAGAAGAAACACCGCGGGCAGCACCATGGCTCCCAAGCCTTTCAACTCTTTTCTAGCCTGAACCACCCCGACAAACATTGCAACCAGGACGAATGCGTTCGCGGACAGGACTTCGTAGCGGCTGCTGTACGGCCCGTGTCCCACCTCGACCCATCTCATTCCGAGCGAAACCGCGTGCGGGACAAGGGCCAGGAGGGTCAATCTGAAACCCCAGGCGCCGGCCAATTCCCGCTTAAATGCCGCCCAGATAAAAAAACTTGCCGTGGCGAGCGCATACAGGGTCACGGCGGTCCAAAAAGAAATCGATTGGGCTATCATCATTCCTCTCTCATGCGGTGCAGCTTGAACTCAGCGCAATGACGTACTATGAATGCCGGTACATTATCAGGTTTTACGGTTCTTAAAGCGATACCAGTCATCTGCAAGATTATTCTCATCCTGCGTAAGGTATATCCGCATTGTTCCGGTCGTGTCTTCCTCAGCGGCAATTCCCGCAGGAATCAGCATGACAGCAGTGCCCGCCACTAAAAGCACGAAACCGAAGAATACCATTGAAACACCGGGGGATCGAGAATAGGTAAAGCCAGCCCAGTGGCTCAAGGAAACAATTCTTGCTGTCTTGCCACCGAATGCGAAGGGCCGGCCAAGCGTTAGTTCCGTTTTCACTTCTTCCCGAAGGTGATAAACGCGGAGCTTGCCGGTCCCGAGCGGATCGCTGATATCACGCTCAGCGTCAACGGAAAAGAGTATTGATCCTCCAGAGGGGTCTTTGAACTCACCTGCCGATCGTCTTAGTGATTCCTGTCTGAGATGAAGGCTGCGCAGACCCAACCCTTGAATCTCGACATTCAGTGCAAGGCCGAAAGGGATGGCTTGATAGATCGATACTCCATTGATGCTCACACCCTCGGATCGGTCCAAAATGGTCCGCTGCTCGCTGTCTTGCGTTCGGATCACCACCGTGCTCGCCCGGTCGGGCGCATAACCCTCCTGGTGGAGATAGGGATCGAACTGTTCAAGAGCGAGCTGAATAGGGGGTAGAGCAGATGCGGCGAAGAGGCCTGCATTCCGGTCGAAAATCACGCCGCGATCGGACAAGCGGACAATTTCACCTTCACCGATCTCGAACGAACCGGCATCATGATAGGCCTGTTGCACCAGTATTCCCAAAATCAGCAGCACGAGCCCGACATGGAAGAGCCAGCCCCTGGTCAGCGCGAAGCGGTTTCTAAAATAGGGTGGGCTGCTTTTCGTGCGGAAACCCTGTTCTTTCAGAAACGTGGTGAAATCGCGTTCCGTTTTGACTGCTAGAACTTTTCCGCGCTGGGGGATGTTTCCCTTTAGGAGCGTCCATGCACGGCCCGTACGTTCGATCGTGCAGGCGAGGGTATTTGCGAGGAGCAAAAAAACGGCGACCAGGAACGGCGCCGAGCTGAATGGCCGGTCAAGACCGGCTGCCAGGGCCCAGCTCGGGGCTTTTACGGATCGATCAAGGTTCCAGGGAAGCCAGGAGACCACGCCGATGAAGGTCGCCAGAATGATGAGAATTGAGAGAGCAAGGCGCGGCGAAGAAAGGAAGCTCCCAATCCTTTTCCGCCGCGCCTGATCGTCCATTAACGTCATGCCCAATGATACGTCAGTGGCCCGAGCCGTTGCAGCCGCAATTACTTCGGGTCCAGTTTGTCGTATTATTCGCCGGATAGCTATTTATGTACAGCCTGTCGCCAGTGGCCGCTCTCATGTAGGGCGCGGAATTCACCGCTGTCGGAGGAGGAACTCCCGCGCCCCGGCCAGCCGCAGAATGGAGAAGTCCTGGATGTTCACTGCCATGCGGTATCATGACGTGGCATTTCGAGCAGGCGATACTGTGGTCGCCGCGCGAGTGTTCCGGGAAACGGCCATTGCCGTCGTTGTTTGCGTGGCAGTTCAAGCAGAAGGTCCCTGCTGGCATCCATGCATTATTCGACAAACTCGCTATTGTGGCATTCCATGTTGTGTTCGGGCCCTTCAGGATGAAGTTAGCGGCCGAACCATGCGGTCCGTTCGGATCCGTGATTGTATCCGAAGCGTGGCAATCTGAACAGGTCATGAAGCTCGATGTTGTCCAAGGTGCGATAATATTGTTTGTTCTACCGAGGTTATTCGTGGCTGCAGCCAAAACAGGATGGAATGAACCGGCTGTCTCGCCGCTTGCCCAAGCACCTGCATAGCTGCCGACATTATTCGGATTGAACTCCCGTGCCACGTCGGTCATGGCATAACTGCCGGATGGGGAGGTGGTGTTGTACGTTCCCGAATACACGGTATGGCACTTGAAGCACAGGGTCGCCTCAGGATCGGTACCGGAAACGATCGTTTTCTGCGTAAAGTTACCCGCTGTGGGCGCAATCCAGAAGCCCGGGTATGTTGTGAATGCAGCGCCGGTGGCTCCATTCAGAACTCCTCCCGCGGCATTTGTCTGCGCAGTATGGTTGCCTGCCTTGGCCTGGTGTGCACTATGGCAGTCACTGCATTTCTCGGAACTGTGCTTTCTCGTTTTTCCGAACTGCGTCTGGATATTGCTGGTCGCGCCGTTAGCCACCGTGGTCCCATGACAGTTGTAGCAGAAGTTACCCGCGTTCGTGGCAAGATATGCAGCGATCGTTGTATCGTAGGTGAACCGCATCATCTTATATTGGCCGGAGCCGTGGGCATTCGCAGTGCCTGCATTGCCATGACACGCCAGGCAGCCACCATATACACCATTCACACTATGCGCCTGCTGCGCCGCTGTCCAGCCGATGTTCGCGGGAGACGTGTTGTCTCCGGCCACACTAAAGGGTGAAAGCGCGTTGCCGCCGAGCCTAGTTGCTCCCGTGCCGTCGTGACAGCTGGAGCAGACCTGTTCTATCCCTGCAGGCGTGGTTGCGACATAGTTCCCCGGCGTTTTGGGGTCTCTCAACTGAACATTCGGCGATGCAGGTGCGCCTGCCGGATGTCCAAAATCGGTCACCAAGTCGCCATGGCAGACTGCGCAGGCATCTCTGTTCACGATCTCCGCCGTCGTTCCATCGGTCACATGGTGGTAGGTCTTTACGAAATCTCCGCTCGATCCGGTTACGACCCTGCGTCCATTCCGGGAAGAGCGGTGACAGGAGACGCAGTCTCCCGCCTGGCCATGGCAGAGCGTATTGTTGAAGCATCCCGGATTAGCTCCCGGTGGAAGTGGAGCATAGACAGGAGTCGGTGGATTTCCCAAGTGACAAAGCCCGCAAGCCGGGGCATTGGTCTCATCAGTCGTTGGGTGTTTCCTTGTCGACGTCGACTGCCACGGGAAGGCGTGGGGAGAATCCACTCCGGCGCCATGACAGCCGCCCGTGTTCAGGCAGGTGGGCGCAATACCAGCACCGGCGAAATTATCCCCGTGGCAGCCCTGGCAGGAACTGAAGCCTGTCGCGGCCTTTGCGGCTGCTCCGTGAGCAGCAGGGTCGTTCCAGCCGGGAGCGTGCCCTACCTGGCCGTGGCAAAGGGTATTATTGAAGCAGCCCGGCGTCCCGGCTACAAGATTCGTTGGAACGGGGACCGACGTCAAGTTGGCACCAAGTGCATGACAATCGGCGCAAACTGCTGCATTTCCTGTATTCGTGTCTGTATGCGTTCGTGCACTGCCCGCACTTGTACGCCAAGGCGTCGGCGAATGCGGAGAATCGACCGTCGCGCCATGACAGCCGGCCGTGTTCAAACAAGTGATCGCGAAGCCTCCGGAAAAATCCGCTCCATGGCAGTGCCCGCAGTCGGCGAATCCCGTGCTTGAGGAGGGGGCTGCTTTCGCTTCAGCTCCATGCTGTGCTGGATCGTTCCAGCCTGCAGGATGCGCATGGCAGGATATACCATTAAAGGAAGCTGAATAACAGCTTACCCCGGATATGCCGCCCGTAAGGTCGGAACCGTGGCATTCTGTGCACTGGCTCGCGTCCGAGAGAAATACCGCCGGGTGGTCCGCGACCCAGTTGTCAGGGTGCTTCCCTGTTTTGGAATCAAATATCGCGCCGCCCTTGCGCGCATCGGTGCAAGCGCCGGCCAGCAGCAACAGCCCGATGCTCAGGGTGAAGCCAATTCGCACGCTTATCGATGACATGTTCTGCACCTCTCATTGTTCTGATACCCGTGGCAGGGGAAGCAGGACGCGGGGTCCAGCTTGCCGTCGATCTTGTGCTGGTTCAGGTAATCCCCACGGTGCGGCATCGTTCTCTGCGGGGCATCCTTGTACTTATCACTGGGCTTCAGCTCTTCCTTGTTCGCGTGGCAGTCCGCGCAGAAGGCCTGCGTGTGGCAGAGCTCGCAGGTCCGCTTCTGCTGGGCGGCCGAGAACTGGTGCCGGCTGGCCCAGTTCTCCCGGTGGTCCATGGAGGTGCGCCAGTCGGTGTGGCAGTTGCTGCAGACCGGCATGCCCTGCACCTCCATGGGGTGCTTCGCCGGGAGGCTCTGCGTGGTCGCGCAGGCGAACAGGATGCCGGCGATCATCATTGCCATACTGCCGAGGATCAGGGTCTTTGCTGTTCCGCTCATGGCCTCTCCTGAATGGTGCTGCCCTAGGGCTTCTTCCCGCCGGGCTTTGCGGCGCCGGCGGACGGCGCAGTCTTGGCCGCTCCGCCGAGCTTTGCATCGAAGTTATAGACGAAGTTCAGCATGCCGCGTACTTCCCGGATGACGTCGGGATTCGAGACGTACTCCACATCGGCGACGACACGGGTCCTTGGTGAGAAGGTGTAACCTGCGGCAGCGGTCCCCGTGTAGGCATCTGACACGCCGTTGACCGGCTGATCGTAGGACACATGGACGAAATCGAGGGTTATATCCGCTTTGGCGATCTTCTTGAACACGTACACGCGCTGATCATCGTAGCAAAGGTCGTCGGACGGCCCGTTCATGCGATGCAGGGCGACCCCGGCGCCGAAGCCGGCGCCCGTGTACACGACGCTGCCTCCCCCATAGGTCGCCGAATCGTTCAGGACCTGGTAATCGTAGTTCCGATAATCAGCAATGACCGTGACCGGCCCGCCGATGGTTATGGCGATGCTCCCGCCGGCCATGGTGACGATCTCGTTCGGATCGATGTTCGTGAACGAGAAGGCGCTCATCAGCATGCTCTGCGTGGTATTGACCGCCGAGAAATATTCTTTATACCAGGTCTTTGAGGCGTTGAGGTTCAGGCGGAACCATGCAAACGGGCCGATTGCTGCGTGATACTGGTGCTGCATCCAGTTCTTGGACGAACCGTTATAGGACGATGTGCCCATGAGCTCCAGCTTGCTCAGCGGCCTGATCCACAGGTCAAGGCCCTCTTCCTTGCGGAAGTCCTTTCCGTCGTTCTTTTCCTTCAGGTAGGACACGCCGATGGTGTAGATGCCGGGCAATCCCTGGGAGACCCTGCCGCCGTACGCTGAATCCCCAGAACGCGTGTCGCCGTCGGTCTCGACGGGATTGCCGCCATATGCCGCGATGGTGAAACCGCCCTTGAGGTCCGTGCGGGCATAGGCACCGTCGATCTGCGCTGAGGCGACCCCCTCATTTACCCGGAGCCTCCCGAAGCTCAGCGCCGAGTTGCCGGTTTTCCTTTTCAGGGTCACATAGGCGTACTGGAGGTCTCCGGTGGATGTTGAGCCAAACTGCTCGTTCTGCAGATCATACCGGTACCATCCTCCGAAATGGAATGAGACGGCATCAGAGCCTGTTTTGCCGGCTGTGAAGCTGAGATATTCATACAGCGGCAGGTACCGCGTGCCATCTGTGGCCTGGCTGGACTGAAGATAGGTGCGTGACTGCCCCGCAAGGTCGACGGCTGAAGCGGTAAGGGGGAGCGAAACAAGGAGGGACAATGATGCGGCGACGCGAAGTGATCTCATGCTTTCATGCTCCTCGGGAGGGGAGTTTTCACCACAGATACCGCATCTATTGCAAAACTATTGTATAGATTCTTCCTGGCCGTGTCAATAGTGCTCACGGTGATCCTGATCACAAAAATGATTCCAGCCGGGTGTCCACGGACGAATCCAGGAGCGAGTGCATTCCCCATTGCTTGCTGCGGGGTTAGCGAGCAATTAGAATAAATAGTAACTACCTTGAGGATCGAAGATTTCCTGCAGCTTGCTGCAGGGAGCTTCAATTGCCCCGTGAGACGTCCGCTCTCGGCACATGCCTGGGCTCACTGGCCGATCCGGCGATGGGGAAGTCGTCCCTTGATTTCTCCCTTCGGCTAGTGTACCTTTTACCTATATCATCCCTATCGTGGCCTGGCTGATCGCAGAGGACATGTGAGGGATGAGGAGTTCTGCATATTTCCCAAGGAGGAGCCTATGGACCTGTTCGAAGCGATCAAGACCCGGAGGAGCATCAGGAAGTATGCCGACAAGCCCGTGGAGGACGAGAAGCTTGAGGCCGTGCTCGAGGCAGTGCGGCTTGCGCCGTCGTGGGCGAACATGCAGTGCTGGCGCATGGTGGTGGTCAGGGACGCGAAGGTGAAGGAGACGCTGAGCGACCTGTCCTATGTCGAGTCCTACTTCTCCCCGAAGGGGTACAAGGCGAATCCGTCGAAGAAGGCCCTCGCCGAGGCGCCAATGGTCATCGTCCTGTGCGCCGAGCCGCAGCAGTCGGGGGCGATCTGGGGCCAGAACTACTACCTCGTGGATGCCGGCATTGCATCGGAAAACCTCATGCTCGCCGCCCGTGCCCAGGGGCTTGGCACGGTCTTCGTGGGCGTCTATGACGAGGTGAAGGTCAAGGGCATCCTGAACATCCCGGTGAACGTCAGGGTCGTGGGGCTCTTTCCCCTCGGCTATCCGGCAGCGGAGCCGACGACGGGACCTCCCCGCAAGCCGATGCAGGAGATATGCTTCCACGGCATGTGGGGAGAGCAATAACGCGATAGGCCCCGGCGGAACCCGAGCACATGGTCCCCATCCTGGTCTTATGAGGTGTCCAGGGACGGCTGTCCACGTAACAGCAATATTCGCCACGTATCGCGGCCAAGCGCCGCATATTCCTACCCCCGGTCTCGTTCATTTTCCTCGATACCCTGAAAATACCCTGCCCGGGTTACGTCGGGGTATGGACTCCCAACACAAAAAAGCATATTGTACCAATGCGCCGTACCTGCGAGGTGGGATCGCAGCCCATTTCAATGGAGTGCGGTCCTTGTCGAGCCGGCAGGATCGGAAGATCGCGACCTACGAGCATGGGCGGTCAAATGAATTCAGGCAAAACGGTTCTTGTTGTCGATGATGATGCCGCAGTACGCGATGTGCTTCGCCGATCTTTGGAAAACAATGGTTATACGGTAACCTGTTGTGCTAATGGCGAGTCAGCGCTGCTCATAGCCCGAGAAAGGTCCTTTGACGCCATCATTATCGACTATCGCATGCCCGGGATCAATGGGGCCATTGTCGCGGCTACGATCCGTGTCCTGATCCCCGGGGCGATTATCATCGGCATAAGCGGCAGCGATGATGGCAGAAATCTGCTCGCAGCAGGAGCTCATGTGTTCCTAAGAAAACCGGTCGATTTCGACCACCTCCTATCGATCCTCCGAGGAAACCGACCGGTCTAGATTCGGACCATGTCCAATCACGGTCTCGCACGGTCTTGTGCCCTGTCAGTGACCAACCGAAGCGACAGCCCACCAAAATACTTGCCAATCATTTCGTCTTATAGTACTCTTATCGGCGGGTATCGTGCTGAGGGCTTTCCCGTCGTTCGGTCCTGTCCATCTGCGCTGCGGCAGTGACCTTGTGGCCGGAACACAGGGTTTTCCTGTGAGGAGGAAGCAATGAAAATAACCTGCTGGGGGGCCAGGGGCTCCATCGCGGTGTCCGGGAAGGACTACGTGAAGTACGGCGGGGACACGACGTGCGTTGAGGTACGAAGCAAGAACAACGACATCATCATCCTCGACGCGGGCACCGGCATGCGGCGTCTCGGGAACCAGCTCCTCGCCTCCAATGAGCGCGACCTCAGCATCCTCTTCACGCACGCCCACTGGGATCACCTCATGGGATTTCCCTTCTTCAAGCCGATCTATATGAAAGGGACGTCGATCGCGATGTATGGCTGTCCGTACGCGCAGAAATCCGTCAAGGCCATGATCGGCAACACAATGGTGGCGCCCTATTTCCCGGTGGACTACGGCCTGTTGCAGGCGGAGATCTCCTCCCACAGTGTGTGCAAGGAATCGTTCCAGATAGGGCCGGTTACCATCACGCCCATAGCCCTGAGCCATCCGAACATGGGGATCGGGTACAGGCTCGCCGAGGACGGCAAGAGCTTTGTTTTCCTGACGGACAACGAGCTGGCGCACAAGCACCATGGCGGCCTCGGCTATGATGATTACCTCCGGTTCTCCGAAGGTGCCGACCTGCTGGTCCACGACGCGGAATATACACCGGACCAGTATGCGATGACCAAGGGGTGGGGGCATTCCCTCTATACCGATGCCCTGCGCCTGGCCATGGAGGCGAAGGTGAAGCAGTTCGGGCTTTTCCATCACAATCAGGACCGTACGGACGCGCAGCAGGACAAGATCGTTGACGACTGCAGAAGCATCGCCAAAGAGAAGAAGGCGCAGCTCACCTGCTTTGCCCTCGAGCCGCACATGGAGATTTCGCTGTAGCCCGGCCCTGCAATTCCCGGATCCTTTCTCCCGCCTGTTTTTTTCCGGACCCTGCAACGCATGATGCCTTGGATCGCCTGGAGGACAGGGCATGTCCTCCCGAAGAGCGCAGCGCCGCAGGGGCCGCGCACGCATGCGGAACAGAACGCCATTCTCTTCGGGCGTCTTCAGACGAAAAATGCGTCCGGGGAACAAATGCCCCTTGACAAAAGAAGGCTCGCCTGCTAATGTTATGTGCATATGCACAATATAGGAGGTGTTCATGTCGCCACGGTGCAAGAAACCGCGGAACTGCCGATGCACCTTTAAGGGCAAGGCCTTCAAGCCTACCTGCGTCCCTATGGCAGAGGTCGAGCAGATCCCCCTCCTGCGGGAGGAACTCGAGGCCTTAAAGCTCTGCGATCTGGATGACCTCACACAGGCGGAAGCCGGCATGAAGATGAGGGTGTCGCGAGGGACCGTTCAACGAATACTTGCTGTTGCACGGAAGAAGGTTGCGAAAGCGCTGAGCAAAGGCCAGGCCATCGTATTTGAATCCAGGAGCGAGCGCATTCCCCGTAGCTTGCCGCGGGATTAGCGAGCGATGAGAATAAATAGTACAACCTTGAGGATCGAAAATTCCCTGCAGCTTGCTGCAGGGAGCTTCAATAATCGTCGAAGAAACCATCCTAAGGAGGAACTGCACATGAAGATCTGTTTTCCCGTCCAGAATGACAAGGGGGTCGAGAGCGCGGTGTATAACCACTTTGGCTCAGCGCCGGTATTTGTCGTTGTCGATACGGACACGAACGGTATTGCGTCGATCAACAATCGGGACCAGCACCATACCCATGGCGCATGCAACCCGATGAAGGCGCTTGATGATCAAAAAGTAGACGCGATCGTCGTTGGCGGCATCGGAGCGGGCGCGCTCACAAGGCTGAACCAGATGGGCATTACGGTGCATCGCTCACAGGGAGAGACCATCCGGGAAAATCTCTCGATGTTCAAAGCGAACAGCCTTCCGGTGTTGACGGTCCAGGGGTGTTGCGGCGGACATAGCAATGACGGGGGCTGCGCTCATTAGGCGTCACCGTCAAGAGCAAAAAGGAGAAGAGGAAGATGGAAAACAAGGAATTCGTCTTCGTGATCACGCATTCGTATGATGCCATTGAACGCGCAGCGGCGGCGCTGCAGCTTGCCACCAACATGGCGGCGTTCGATGCCAAAATAGATTTTTTTCTCATGAACGAAGGCGTGCATCTGGCGCGAAAGGGATTTGCCGAGTCTGTTACGTGGCAGAAGGGATTTTCTCCCGTCGCGGAGCTCATGAAAAGCCTGGTTGAAGACTTTGACTGCAAGTTCTATATTTGCGCTTCGTGCGTGAAACCGTACGGTCTTGAAGGCGCGCAATGGATAAAGAACGCAGAGGTCAAACCGGGGTCCCATCTTGGGGAACTTCTCATGACGCGTCAGAACGTGACATTTTGATCCATGCAAGGGCCGCGAAGGCTGTTACGCATGTTATGGGACAGCCATAGGTGTACGGAGACACGAACAGCGGCCCGTAGGAACTGAGCGGTCTGATCACCGCGCGTATTATTGGGTCTATCAGTGGCGCTTTTTTTTGAATAAATGTGATAGTAGCCCAGCACATCCAGCCCGCCGATAAACTACATGTTGCTTTATCATGCCTCATGATTTATAATCTGCGCCGATTAGCAAGGGTCAAGGGTCCAGGAACATCAAACCCCTGAATTCGGCTGTTCCCGGTGATCTCGGTGCCCTCGGTGGCGAGATTGTTGCTTGATCAGGAGGTCTTGCTTGGCAGCTACGTACACCGCAAAGGACATCACCGTTCTCGAAGGGCTGGAGCCGGTCAGGAAGCGGCCGGCCATGTACATCGGCTCGACGGACTCGCGGGGGCTCCACCATCTCGTGTGGGAGGTGCTGGACAACGCCGTTGACGAGGCATTGAACGGCTACTGCACCGCCATCACGTTGCGGATCGAAAAGGACGGGGGCGTGACCGTCACCGACAACGGCCGCGGCATCCCCGTGGACATCCACGCGAAGACGAAGCGGCCGGCCATCGAGACCATCCTCTGCACGCTCCATGCGGGAGGCAAGTTCGACCACACAGCCTACCGGTCATCGGGCGGCCTGCACGGCGTGGGCGCCTCGGTCGTGAACGCCCTCGCTGACGTATTCACCGCCAGGGTGTGGCGCGACGGATATGAATGGAACCAGGAGTTCTCCCGCGGCAAGCCGAAGGGGAGCCTGAAAAAAGGCAAGCCCACCAAAGCCCACGGCACGGAGATCTATTTCAAGCCGGACCCCGACATCTTTTCCAAGACCACCTTCAACGCCAAGACCATCCTTGACGTCGCCGAGAGCAAGGCCTTTCTGAACAAGGGCCTCAAGATCACCGTCGAGAACGCGCGCGACAACGAAAAGCCGGTCACCTTCAAGTATGACAACGGGATCCAGGACTATATCAAGCGGATCGTTGCGGGCACGACCGTGGTGAACGCCGAGCCGTTCTATCTCGAGAAAGTGGACGACTTCAAGATCGAGTGCGCCGTCCACTGGACCCTGGCGACGGACATGGAGATCCATTCCTACGCCAACTCCATCAACACCACCGACGGCGGCACCCACGAGCTGGCGGTGCGGTCCGGCCTCACCAAGGCGGTGCGCGCCTACGCGGAGCGCAAGAACCTGATTCCCAAGAACATCAAGACCCTGGCGCCCGAGGACGTGTACGAAGGCCTCTACGGCATCGTGAGCGTGCTGGTCAAGAACCCGCAGTTCCAGGGCCAGACCAAGGAGAAGCTGAACAACCCCGAGATATCCACACCCATCGAGAACTCGGTCAAGAACGCCTGCGAGGCCTACCTGCTTGCGAACCCGACCATGGCCGACGCTGTGGTGAAGCGCGTGCTGCTGGCAGCCGAGGCGCGGATGGCGTCGCGCGCGGCCAAGGACAGCGTCACCCGGAAGCTGTCGTCGCTCAAGCTGAACCTGCCGGGCAAGCTCGCGGACTGCTCGTCCAGCAAGGTCGAGGAGTCTGAGCTCTTCATCGTGGAAGGGGACTCGGCAGGCGGGTCGGCCAAGATGGCCCGGGACCGGAAGACCCAGGCCGTGCTGTCGCTCCGCGGAAAGATCCTGAATGTGGAGCAGGTCGCATCGCTCGAGCGCATCCAGTCGAACAACGAGATCAAGAACCTCCTGGCCACGCTAGGTTGCGGCGTGGGCAGCCACTTCGACCTCGCCAAGCTCCGGTACAACCGCGTCATCCTCATGACCGACGCGGACGTGGACGGTGCGCACATCAGCGTCCTCCTCCTGACCTTCATCTACCGGTATATGCCCGAGCTGATCAACAAGGGCCATGTGTTCCTCGCCATGCCGCCGCTGTACCGCATCGAGGCGGGCAAGGAAGTGTTCTACGCCATGGACGAGATGGAGAAGGACAAGATCCTGGCGAAGATGAACGGCAAGAAGTTCGAAGTGGGCCGCTTTAAGGGACTGGGCGAGATGAACCCGGAGACGCTCAAGGAGACCACCATGAACCCCAGGACCCGCTCGCTCATGAAGGTCCAGGTCCTCGATCACAAGGCTACGGGCGACACCTTCGAGCGGCTCATGGGCAAGGACCCTAAGGCGCGGTTCGCATTCATCCAGGAGCGGGCGGAATACGCGGAGCTGGATATTTAGTCGTTGGTGCAGGAAGTGACTCGACGGTGAGAACGGAAGAAACAGCGGAGGCAGGCCAAAGGGCCTGCCTCTTTTTATTCGGCTACTTCAAGGTTTGCGTGAGATGAAAGGAGAATGAGGACCAATGAGCAGGAGGGGGCGATTCGCTCCCGGTAAGAGTAGAGAATCTTAATTTTCAAGTCGGATTCAGAGTCGCCTTAAATGAAGACCTCGATCTGGCGAATTGTCACGGTTAACGGTATGCCCTTTTCCGCCCGTACTTCGAAGCACTCTTTTATCGCTTCCTGGATGTTCTTCTCCGCCTCCTGCTCGGTCGCCCCCTGGCTTACACAGCCGGGAATGGCAGGACATTCGGCAATATACACCCCGTCCTCATCCTGAGATATTGTTATGGTGAACATCATGCGACGGCATCTCTTTAAGCGGGAATCAGGTCAGCAATCAACGGTTTTTCCTTAGACAAGCGGCTAACGCCCATTACAGTAAAACCCAAAACATTTCCCTGTTCGTCCACACGCTCCATCACTGCTTCGTTATTTGTTTCCTTCATATAGCCGGCCTTATCGGAGAACTGGACCTCCAAGAAATCCCCCTCTGGATCAAACCAAACTTTTATTTGCTGGGCCATAGCTGTACCCCCCTTTTCGGCTTATCAGTCAGATACGCGGTAAGCACAAATGCATCCTCTATTCCATACTTTACCACAGCGCATAACCACTTGTCACCAACCAAGGTACCATAATAGTAGCGATAGTTCAGGTTCGCCGACGTATCGGCTCCGGATCGTATGACCAGTTGAGGTTTGAGTAGTGTTTCCTCAAGTGCAGCTTCCATATCGACCATTTCAGGGTGCTCCTTGATGTGTGCTAATCGTTCATCGGTTAATCGGACAGGCTTGCCTTGATAATCCCTGAGCACCTTCATTGATGAGACGCCTCCACGATCTTGATCTCCTCCTCCGTCAACCCGTACAACTCATACACCAACTGATCGATCTGCCGATCGGTGGCGTCGATCTGGCGCTGGAGGACAGTTGTTTCGTGGTCGGTCTTGGCTGTAGGCAGTTGCTTGTTGAGCGAAAGCATCTGGTCGACAAGAGAAACCAGTTTTTCTTTTGCTTGGTTACCTGATGTCATGACGGATATTTGAGACAATTGATTTGACGCTATATGGTTGTTTCCCGAGAAATGATTCCGAAAGAAAAAATTTATCAGTGTACTGTTCAATATACCCAACAAGTATTTTAAAGGCCAGTCACTCTTTGCTTCCGGTTTTAGATTAACGACGTTGGTCGATTGTAAGCAGAAATATTGTCTGTTGTCATAGGTAGCGATAATTCTACGCGACAATGTTATGTTTCTTATCTCCTGAACGACCAGTTTCTCGTCCGATTCGAATATTTCTCGCTTACGAGGAGCGTCCAATACTGAAGGCTCATAATATACATACATTCCTTCTTTAACGGGTTCATACCTTCCAATCTCGCTACCGCCTGCTGCTCGCATCCACAGACCCGATTGTTTCTTCATAGAGATATATTTATCATTGTCCCCTGTACGAAGACCTTGGTTGATCGTACAAAGGTCGCCCAGATGTGTTTTAGCTTTTGCAAGCTTGCTAAGAACACCCAGTTCGCTCGGAGATATCTTAACTTGCCA
This sequence comes from Nitrospirota bacterium, assembly GCA_013334545.1. Classification (GTDB taxonomy): domain Bacteria; phylum Nitrospirota; class UBA9217; order UBA9217; family UBA9217; genus JAAXXJ01. Next base: position 21,143 of record JAAXXJ010000007.1, read on the forward strand.
TGCCGCGCGGTGATTATTTGCCCAGACACTTTGGTCAATCTTATATTCACGATTTGGAGAGGGAAAAGTTTGCGACGTCGTCAGAATTACTTCACACGATCTACACTCGGAATGTGTCGATCTCCTTTTCTCAACGACAAAAACCATAGTCTCGTTTTTCGCATTTACAAATACTCCCGGTCCAATATCAATGACCTTAATCAGACATGACGCGTCAAGAAGATATCGCCTAAGCTTTTCAAATGAGTCATTGCTCAGCAATGTATGAGGAATAATAAAGGAATGCAAACCAAGAGGCCGCAAGAGTTTTTTCACTGACAGCTCTATGAAGAGCCCATAAACATCAAATCGATATTCGCACGTGTGGTATGTTTTGCTGAAATACTTTTTTTCAACTTCGTCAAGCTCGGTAATGAATAAGTATGGAGGATTTCCTATTATGGCATCAAAACCTCCAGATTTTATTATTTCAGAAAAGCCATCCTCCCAGTCGAACATATTGATCTGAAATTTATCTGCGCTATCAAGCATGTTTTGTTGAGCTTGAAAGTCATACCCGATAAGTGAATTGCCGCACTTTATATTGTCACCGAGGTCGGGAAGGGCGCGTTCGTGAACGAAGGTGCTTTGAAGGGTCTGATTGTTCTCGCCTTCGAGGACTTTGAGCAGGAGCGATAGCTTCGTTACTTCCACGGCCTGGGAGTCGATGTCAACACCGTAGATGTTATTCAGCAGGATACGCTTTCGTTCTGTGGTCGTCAGCCGATAGTCTCCGCCCTGAGCCTGGTAGAGTGTAGGGTTCTTGCTGGTCGCCCACTTCTTCGGATCGTCCTTCATATACCATTCCTGATGCCAGTCGAGAAGATATTGATACGCGCCGATCAGGAACGAGCCGGACCCGCAGGCAGGGTCGAGGATTCTCAATTTCTCGACATCCTTCGGTTTTTTATCCGCCACCAACTTACCAACAGTATTTCTTACTATGTAATCGACAATGTACTTCGGCGTGTAATAGACCCCGCCGGCTTTCCTGACCTCTGGCTTCTCCTCCACCTTCGCCCGATGCCCGGCGGTGAGGCTAATGACCTTGCCCAGGAACTGCTCGTACACCTGGCCCAGAATGTCTGCGGAGAGGACGGAGAATTCGTAGGGGCTTTCAGGATAGTAAAGCCGCTTAATGATGTCCTTGAGCGGCTTGTCGTCGATCTCGATCTTTGTGGTGAGGGTGTCGGGTTCTTCATGGCGGTCTTTCTCTTTCTGGAAATGGAAGAGGCCGGAGTTGTACCGGTCGTCCGCCTGGGAGAAAAGCTGGACGAGCCGCTTATAGGCATTGGTCCCGTTCTGGAGGGCCTGGAGCCTGCCGTATTCCTCGATGCCCCGGTCCTCGCAGATGCGCAGGAAAACGATGCGGTCGATCGTCCGCTGGACGGAGAAGTTCAGCTCCCGCTGGGTAAGGTCCGGATTCCGGAGGGCGATATTCCGGGCAAGGAGCTCGCGCCAGTCCTCGATCTCGGTGAGAAAAGCATCGTCGACCGTTGCCGTTCCTTTCTTGAGACGGGTTGTCTCGGCGTACTTGTCGAAGGAACCCCTGAGAACGGCGTCCCTGGAGAAGATGGAGACGATCTCGCCCCATTTCTCTGCATAGTCTTGGTAAGTGAAGTAGTTGATGCGGGCGGTGGATGCTTTGTCGTTCCGGTCGGGCTTGATGCGGGTGTCGTAGACCGCGAATTCCTCGAAGTCGCAGAGGATGCTGAGCGGGAGTTTGGCTGACCATGCATATCTGCGGAGCTGGAAGGCAGCTGGGATGTCCTCTTTTATGAAAACCGACGGCTTCTTTGCTTCAAGGAAGAACTTGCGGGTCCCGCCTATGCGGAAGCAGTAATCAGGCGCCTTGGTCTCCTGCCCGATCTTGATGGCATCCTCGTGGACCACATCCTTGTACGCCTCGGCATTGCCCGCCCTGTTGGCCATGTCCCAGCCGAGGGCTTCGAACAAGGGATTCAGAAATTGCTGCCTGAGCTGTGCTTCGTTGTACTGGCCCGATTTGTAAGCGTCACGGTTCCGCTCGTAGTGTTCGACTAGCGTGAGGACTTCAGGAGGGCAGGGGATGCCGGGCTTGGCCGCTGGTTTGTTCATGCAGAAAAGACTATTACAATTGATGAAAAATGGCAAGCGATGAATCCGATGTGGTTCGCTGTTAGGTGCGTTTCCCGGCCGGTTTTTCTGATTGCAGTCCTATCGCCTATTTGGTATAGTAAAAACTCTTTTATTAGCAAGGGGTTTTATGGTCTATCCCTCACTCGAAGAGTTCAAGAAAAAGGCGAAACAGGGGAACCTCATCCCCGTGTATCGCGAGATCCTCGCTGACATGGAGACCCCGGTCTCGGCGTTCCGGAAGATCGACGATGGGAAGTATTCCTTCCTGCTCGAGTCGGTCGAGGGCGGCGAGAAATGGGCCCGGTACTCGTTCCTCGGAAGCAGGCCCGAGGTCGTGGTCAGGAGCTTCGACCGGACCGTGGAGGTCATCCGGCACGGCAGGAAGGAGACGCGCACGTTCGAGCGCGACCCCCTCGAGGCCATCAGTGATGTTCTTGCCGAGTACCGGCCGGTGCCTGATCCTGCCCTCCCGCGCTTCTACGGCGGCGGCGTGGGTTTCATGGGCTACGATATCGTTCGGTTCTTCGAACACCTGCCGGAGCGGAAAAAGCCGGGACTGGACACGCCCGATGTCTTCTTCATGATCACCGATACGCTCGTGATCTTCGACATTGTCACGCACCGCATCAAGGTGGTGTCGAACGCCCACGTGAACGGAGGCCCGGTCACGGCGGCGTACAAGCAGGCGGTCGCCAAGATCGACGCGATCGTGAAGAAGCTGAAGGGCAGGGGCAAGGGTCAAGGGGGAAGGGTCAAGGCAAGAAAAGCGAAGCCAGTGCCGATAAAGTCGAACTTCACACAATCGAAGTACGAAAAGGCGGTCCTGAAGGCGAAAGAGTATATCAAGGCCGGAGATATCTTCCAGGTGGTGCCGTCCCAGCGGTTCGAACGGCAGATCAGGACGGAGCCTTTCGAGATCTACCGTGCGCTCCGGCTGATCAACCCGTCTCCCTATATGTACTTCCTGCGCTGCGGGGACACCACGGTCGTCGGCGCCTCGCCCGAGGTGATGGTGCGGCTCGAAGAGGGCAGGATCGAGCTCAGGCCCATCGCAGGTACACGCAAGCGCGGAGCAACGGAAGAAGAGGACAAGGCGCTGGAGCGGGACCTCCTGGCCGACCCCAAGGAGCGGGCGGAGCACATCATGCTCGTGGACCTCGGACGGAACGACGTGGGCAGAGTGAGCGAGATGGGAAGCGTGCAGGTATCGGAGCTCATGGTGATCGAGCGGTACTCCCACGTGATGCATATTGTCTCGAACGTGCGCGGAAAGCTTTCGCCGGGTCAGGACGCCTATGATGTGGTGCGCGCCTGCTTCCCGGCGGGCACGGTCTCGGGCGCGCCCAAGATCCGGGCCATGGAGATCATCGACGAGCTGGAGCCGACCCGGCGCGGTCCCTATGCCGGGGCGGTCGGCTATTTTGGTTTTTCCGGCAACATGGACACCTGCATCACCATCCGCACCCTGGTCGTCAAGGACAAGGTCGCCTACATCCAGGCGGGCGGCGGCGTGGTGGCGGACAGCGTGCCGGCGCTCGAGTACCAGGAAACGGTCAACAAGGCCAAGGCCATGATGCGCGCCGTGGAGATGGCGGAAGAAGGGCTGGACTGAACGTCTGAATTGAACCGCCAAGGCGCGAAGGACGCAAAGGACGTCAAGAGTGTTTATTGGTGTGCCGTCCTCGCGCTCTTCGCGCCTTCGCGGTGAGAAACTGAGGTTTGCTTATGCTTCTGATGCTCGACAATTACGATTCCTTCACCTACAACCTGGTCCAGTACCTGGGCGAACTGGGGCAGGACCTGAAAGTGTACCGGAACGACAAGATCACCATCGCAGAGATCGAGGCGCTCAAACCGGAGCGCATCGTGATCTCGCCGGGGCCCTGTACGCCGAAGGAAGCAGGCATCTCCATCGACGTGATCAAGCACTTCTCGGGCAAGGTCCCCATCCTCGGCGTCTGCCTGGGCCATCAATCCATGGGCGAGGCCTTCGGCGGCGACGTCATCCGCGCGCCCTACCTGATGCACGGCAAGACCTCGCTGATCCATCACGACGGCAGGACCATCTTTGCGGGCCTTCCGAACCCCTTTGAGGCCACGCGGTACCATTCGCTCATCATCAGGAAAGAGACGCTGCCCCCGGTGCTCGAGATATCGGCCTGGACCGATGACGGCATCATCATGGGGGTGCGGCACAAGAAGTTCAAGGTGGAGGGTGTTCAGTTCCATCCCGAGTCGATCCTGACGGGCGCGGGGAAGGACCTACTCAGAAACTTCTTGAAGTTATAGAAACAAGAATAGTTTTACCACGGAGGCACAGAGGGCACGGAGGACGGCAACAGCAGCAATTTTAATCCTGAAGATGCGAAGAGGCTTTGATTATACTATTCTTTATGACTCCACCGACGTAGTGCATCGTCCTTTGATTTCTCCGTGTCTCCGTGCCTCTGTGGTGGATTCTTTTCTTACTATCATGGTGAGTCTATGATCAAAGAGGCCATTGCAAAGGTCGTTACCGGCGCGAGCCTCACCGAAGCAGAGGCCGAGGGCGTGATGCGCGAGATCATGCAGGGCGAAGCAACGGATGCCCAGATCGCCGCGTACATCACGGCACTCCGCATGAAAGGCGAGACCGTAGAGGAGATCACGGGTTCGGCGCGGGTGATGCGCGAGAAGGCCGTTCACATCAAGCTCGACGCGCCCTTCCAGGTGGACACCTGCGGCACCGGCGGCGATCTGTCGCATACGTTCAATATCTCGACCACGGTCGCCTTCGTGGTTGCCGGGGCAGGCGTGGCGGTCGCCAAGCACGGCAACCGGTCCGTGTCGAGCAAGAGCGGGAGCGCCGACGTGCTTCAGGCCCTGGGCATCAACATCGAGATGCCTGCCCAGCGCATCGAAGAATGCCTGAACGAGGTCGGCATTGCGTTCCTCTTCGCACCCATGATGCACCAGGCCATGAAATACGCCATCGGGCCGCGCCGCGAGATCGGCATCAGGACCATCTTCAACCTCCTGGGGCCGCTCACGAACCCTGCCGGGGTGAAGGCCCAGATCATGGGCGTTTACTCCGCCAACCTCACCGGGCTGCTTGCAAAGGCATTGGGCAACCTGGGCCTCACGCGCGCCTATGTGGTGCACGGCATGGACGGTCTGGACGAGATCACTGTCGCCGACCGGACCAAGGTCTCCGAGTACAAGGACGGGACCGTGACCGACTATTTCATCCATCCATCGGACTTCGATCTGCCCATGGGCAAGCCGGAGGACCTGAAGGGCGGCGATGCCAGGGACAACGCCGCCATAACGCTCCAGGTCCTGAAAGGACAGCTGGGCCCCCGCCGTGACATTGTGCTCGTGAACGCTGCCGCCGGGCTCACGGCAGCAGGCAAAGCGAAGGATTTCCGCGACGGCATCCTGCTCGCCGGCGAGGCCATCGATTCAGGCGCGGCGCTGCAGAAGCTGGAAGAACTGAAGAAGTTCACGAACAGACCTTAACGTAAGGTTCAAGGGGCAAGGGTCAAGGGGCAAGGAAGTCGAAACATCCCGGACCCCGGACCCCGGACCCCGGACCCTTTTTCATGATCTTAGATGAAATCGTTGCATACAAAAAAGAAGAGCTGGCTGAAACGAAGCGCGGCTCTTCGCTGGCTGATCAGAAAAAGCGGGCCGCTGACGCCGGCCCCCTGCGGGGGTTCGGGGCAGCGCTGACCGCGACACACGGCATCAAGCTCATCGCCGAGGTGAAGAAGGCGTCGCCCTCGAAGGGAGTGATCCGCGAGGACTTCGACCCGGTCAGGATCGCCGCGACGTACGGGGAGGCCGGGGCAACATGCCTGTCGGTCCTGACGGAGAAGCGGTATTTCCAGGGCAGCCTTGCATACCTGGGAGCCATCAGGAGGGCCGTCGGACTCCCGCTCTTGCGGAAGGACTTCATCGTCGACGAATACCAGATATTCGAGGCCCGTGCGGCAGGGGCGGACGCCATCCTGCTGATCGCTGCCTGTCTGGACAGGCGCC
>JAAXXJ010000516.1 GCA_013334545.1 Nitrospirota bacterium
GATCACCGAGAAGACCGACAAGCTCGTGGGCGAAAACCGGAAGAACGTGGACGCGACCATGGAGAATGTGAAAGAAATCACGGCCAATCTGAAGGAAATGACCGAAGATGTGAAGAAGCATCCATGGAAGCTGATCCGAAAACCGTGAAGAGTCAGTACGTGAGAGATCAGTGATCGATCGAGAGATGCTCCTGAAATTCAGCTGATTACTGCTGCTGTTTGGAGACGGCATTGAGCATACAGGCCATCAAAGGTGTCAAGGACGTGCTGCCGGAGGACATGCCGGCATGGCAGCATCTGGAGTCCACGGCGCGGAAGCTTTTCGAGAGCTACGGATTCTCCGAGGTCCGCGTTCCGATCTTCGAGTATACCGAGCTCTTTGCGCGCAGCATCGGCGCCTCCACGGACATCGTGGAGAAGGAGATGTACACCTTCGAGGACCGCGACGGCAGGAAGATCACGCTCCGGCCGGAAGGCACCGCGGGTGTCGTGCGGGCGTTCATCGAGCACAAGATGTACGCCGACAGCCAGCTGGTGAAACTCTTCTACCAGGGGCCCATGTTCCGGCATGAGCGCCCGCAGAAGGGGAGGTACCGGCAGTTCTATCAGATCGGCGTCGAGGCCCTGGGAGGCACGCATCCCCACGTGGACATCGACATCCTCGTCTTGCTCCACCGGCTGTTCGCCCGGCTGGGCATCACCGGCCTGACGCTCCAGCTGAACTCCCTGGGCGACGCCGAGTGCCGCGGAGCGTACCGGGATGCCCTGAAAGCCTATCTCAAGGGAAAGCTCCCATCTCTGTGCGGCGACTGCCAGCGCCGGTACGAGACCAATCCGCTCAGGGTCCTTGACTGCAAGGTTGACGCGGACAAATTCGGCGATTCGCCGGTCATGCTGGACTATCTCTGCAGAGGCTGCAAGGACCACTTCACGACGGTGGAGGGCGGCCTTAAGAAGCTCGGGATCCCGTTCCAGGTGAATCCCCGGCTGGTCCGGGGGCTGGATTATTACACCCGGACGACCTTTGAGCTGGTCATGGAGCACGCAGGGGCACAGAACACCGTTGCAGCCGGCGGCCGGTACGACGGCCTTGTGCAGGAGATCGGCGGCCCTGCCATTCCCGGGATCGGCTTTGCCCTTGGTGTGGAACGGGCAGTCTCGCTCATGGACACGGCTAAGCTCAAGCCACCCAGGCCCTCCCTGTACATCGCGGCACTCGGCGCTGAGGCGGTCGCCCTGACCATGCCGGCAGTCCATGCCCTCCGGAACGAGGGCATCCGCGTCGAGACGGACTACAGCGGCGCCAGCCTCAAGAGCCAGATGAAAAAGGCCGACAAGTATGGTGCGGCGTTCACGCTCATCGTCGGCGATCAGGAGATGCAGTCGCGGACGGCGGTGCTCAGGGATATGGGCACCAAGGACCAGGTCGCGGTCTCTCTCGAGAACATCATCGAAGAATTGAAAACAAGGCTCTCGGAAAGATAACGCCGGACGAATCCATGCACGAGCCATTCCCCGCAGCATGCTGCAGGGGAGATGCAGCACCGTTACGATTAAGGCCCAAGAATCTCCAGTTCTGAGATGTCCTCTGCATCCCCTGCGGTAAAACCCTGAATGAAAGGTGTTTCCATGAAGGTCGGCATCATATCCGATACCCATGTGCCCGGAGCTGCCTCGTCGCTGCCGCCCGCGGTCTTTGAGATATTCAGGAGCGTCGATCTCATCCTGCACGCAGGCGACATCGTTCAGGCCTCGGTCCTCGACGAACTGGAGGCGATCGCCCCGGTAGAAGCGG
>JAAXXJ010000210.1 GCA_013334545.1 Nitrospirota bacterium
ATATAAACCAGCTCCTCCTCCTTATGATAAAAGAAATGCCGATTCATGGCAGCACCCGACGGAATAACCACGATCCGTACCGAATATTTGTCTCCCGAGGCCACGTCATACACCCAGGCAGCATCTTCACGCGCCGCAGCACGGGAACGGATCATTTCCTTCTTTTCCAGCCAGGGCTTCGATTCTTGCCCCCCGGATTCCAGGAACTGGCCGGGATTGACGCCGAGGGCCTTGCAGATCTGCACGAACGTTCCGAGCGACGGACTGACCTGGTTGCTCTCCAGCTGCGATAGGAAGCTCGGTGTGAAGCCTGCCTTGTCGGCCAGCTCCTTCTGGCTCATGCCTATCCGAAGTCGGACCTCTTTCAGCTTTCCGCCGATGTCCGAGGCAGGCTCTTTCTTGAGCTGCGCGATCGTTACGGTCTCTCCGCGAATGTCGAATGGGTGCGGCTTGAACACCTCCCGGTCCTGACGACCTTCCAGCTTCAGTGCCTTCATAAATAGATTGTTCTTGCGCCTGGAGAGATCGAAAACGACCTGGGTGATATGACGGAGGTTGGCCTTGAACCGGGGGCTGTGGGCCTCCTTTTCCAAGATCCAGTAGGCGACCGTACCCAGGTCGTAGAGCCGTGGGCACATATAAGTGAAGAACCGGTGGGTCTCGCTTTCGTCCCCCCACAGATCCTGCATGCCCGTAAGACTGTCAAAGACATACCGTGCGCCAGGAGGAAGCTTGTCTTCGATGGCGTTCAGCGTAGTCGTGAACCGATCGATGTTCCTCGGCTCTTCGATCTTGACAACAGCAGAAGGCTGCATCTTATCGTAGAACTTAACGAAGGTGTTGTCGTTCTTTCCCTTGCCTGCAGTAAAGCAGTCGATGAGCGTAAAATGGTCGGGTGAAACGATCCCCCCCAGTCCCTGCAGCACGGTCTGGGGAGACCGGTTGAAACTGACGTAGATGACCTTCTGCTCGTCGCGGAAGGAGCGGGCGACGAAGCTTCGCACAAAAACATCTGACGACGAACCTGCCTCCACTTCCCAGACCACGTTGTCCCCGATGGAAAATCCATCGATCAGGTCGTCAAGACTGTCGACGCCCGAGGAGATGGTGCTCTTCGGTAAAGGTTTGCCGTTCATCGTGCCGTATGGTCGGATAGAGATTGCCGTGCAGAGTGCGGCTATTGTTGCTGTTTTTAACGGATGTGTCAAGGGAATTTTCAGGTGGGGGGATCGGGACAGAGCATCCTGCGCTTGTGCCGTATGGAATTTGTGCGCATCAGGCAATGTTCGGAATGGCGCCCGTCTTATGGTATACTAGAGCTGTTGACGGCAATGATCGACGCTCATGAAGAGCACCACTTTTCATAGTAGGAAAGGACTGAGAGGAATGTCATCCATTTTGCCATCAGATGCTTGGACACGTGCTTTTCCCCGGATCGTGGTTCTGCTCATTGTGACCGCTGCGGGCAACAGCTTCGGCAGCCCTACCTCAGCGACCATTGGAGCGGTGAAGGAGATCAGGAGCGGCGTGCTCGAACGCCAGGACCGTGAGGCATGGAATCCGCTGCTGGCGAACGCGGAGATCCGCGCCAATGACCGCGTGCGTACCGGCCCCGGCGCAACGGCCGTGCTCACCCTGAACGACGTCGGTTCGGTCCTGATCGGACCCTCGACGGAATACTATCTCGGCGATCCTTCGCGGGGCTTTAAATCTCTCCTCAAGCGCGGCTACCTCTGGATCTCGACGAAACTGAAGCCCGGCGCCACCATGAGCGTTGCGACGACCAGCGCCGTGACAGACGTGCGGGGGACCAAGTTCTCGGTGATCCAGGACGTCCAGGGAATGGATGCGTGCACCTGCAAGGGAGAGGTCCAGGTCACCCTCAAGGACGGCAGATCAGCAACGGTCGCGAGCGGCATGTACGGTTCGGTCAATGCAGCGGGGAAAATGAGCGCTCCGGAAAAGGGCAAGCCGCTCCTCCAGAAAATATGGAAGGAGAATCCTCCCCGGTACGCCCCCTGCCTCAACTGTCACCGGAAGGGAAAGAAGATCAGCGATCTGGAATAACGCAGCCGAACAGCGTGCTCAAATGGAAAGCGCGCCGTTCTTTTCGGCGCGCTTGTTCATTCCCTTGCGGTCACGCCAACGAAGCAGGCCTCATCGCCAACCGCCGGACAGCAGGATGATCTCGTTCCGCGACAGCCTCACTTTTCCCTTCCGCTCCAGGTCCTTCAACAGCCTGCTCACCACCTCCCGCGAGGTGCCCAGATCGTTGGCGATCTTCTGATGGGTGGTCTCGAGCCGGTTGTCAGCGGACCTTTCCACGAGGTACTCCGCAAGACGTTCGTCCATCCTGCCAAAGGCAACCTCCTCCACCAGTTCCATGACGCCTGAAAGCCGGCGGCTCAAGAGCGTGAACACGAATTCACGCATTGTCTCGTGATCAGAGACCAGTCTGCGGAATTCCGCCGATGGAACGAGCAGCAGGTCCGCATCTGAAGTGGTTACGGCATGAGCGGGATAGTTCTGGCCTGCCAGGATGCATGAGGCGTTCAGGATACAGGTCTCCCCGGGGCCGATCTCGTACAGCGTTATCTCTCGTCCCGTTTGTCCGATCTTGTACACGCGAACGTCGCCCGCTAGGATAAAAGCGATAGCGCTGCAGGCGTCCCCTTCGTGGTAGATCTGCTTGCCGGCGGGGATCAGCTGCCGCCTGCCGGCGGTGAGGAGGCCCTTGAGCATCGTAGCTGGGCTGCTCCGGAACGCCGGAAAGGTCTGTATGAACTCATGGCTGTTCATCAGGAAACTCACCCCTCCTGCCCCGTTCTGTCAACCATGCTTTCGCGTTCATCCCGTCAGCAGTACATCGGATCGCCGCAGGTGAGGACCTGTCCACCCTTGCTGCCGCTCCGGAAGACCGTGATGCCCTTTACTCCTTCCCGGTAAGCCAGCAGGAATGCCTTCCGTACGTCGTCCATGGTCGACTGGGGCGGGAAATTGATGGTCTTGGAGACAGCGTTGTCCGTGTGCCGCTGGAAAGCGGCCTGCATGCGTACATGCCATTCCGGAGCAATGTCGAAGGTCGTGACAAAGACCCGCTTCACGTTCTCGGGCACCCCGGGGAGCTGGCCGATCGGCGTACCGGCCGTGATGCGCATCAGGACATCGCTGCTCAGGAAGCCTCTCTCTTTTGCGATCTCCAGGAAGTGACCGCTGATCTCCGGGAGATCTACGTCTCCCAGAACGTGACGGGTGAAAGACAGCGCGAAAAGCGGCTCGATGCCGCTGGAGCAGTCGGCAATGATGGACAGGGTGCCGGTCGGCGCGATCGTCGTTACCGTGGCATTCCGGACCTTCGTCCCGCCAGGCCGGTCATACCTGCTGCCCGGAAAGTTCGGGAACACACCCCTCTCCTCCGCAAGCCTAACGGAGGCCTCATGCCCGTGTTCCTGCACGAACTGCATGATCTGCTCGCCTGTCCGGACCCCTTCTTCAGAATCATAGGGTATATCGAGGCGGATGAGCATGTCCGCGAACCCCATGACGCCGAGGCCGATCTTTCGGTTCCCCTTTGCCATCCGGTCGATCTGATCAAGCGGATAACGGCCCATGTCAATGACATTGTCGAGGAAATGGACACCTGTTCTTACGGTTTTCGCAAGTTTATTCCAGTTGATCTTATAGGTGCCGTTCGAACCCTCGAGCATGAGAGCAAGATTGACCGAACCAAGATTGCAGGGTTCATAGGGAAGCAACGGCTGTTCACCGCAGGGGTTGGTGCTCTCTATCTCGCCGAGATGTGGTGTGGGATTGTCCCGATTGATTCGGTCAATGAAGATCACACCCGGATCTCCGGTCCTCCAGGCCATCTCGACGATGCGATCGAACACGTCGCGGGCCTTCAGCGTGCGAACGACCTGCCGGTTGTGGGGATTGACCAGTGAAAGTTCGCCGTCATGCTCCACGGCAGCAATGAATTCCTCGTTCACAGCCACCGATATGTTGAAGTTCTGTAAATCCCGGTTATCGGACTTTGCCGCGATGAACTCAAGGATGTCCGGGTGGTCCACCCGTAAGACCCCCATGTTGGCGCCCCGCCGTGTGCCTCCCTGTTTGATCGCCTCCGTGGCGGCGTTGAAGACCTTCATGAACGATACCGGGCCGCTGGCCGCCCCGCTCGTCGTTCGCACCAGATCGTCCTTGGGCCTGAGATGACTGAAGGAAAATCCTGTCCCACCGCCGCTTTGGTGGATGATCGCCGTTTCCTTGACAGCGTCAAAGATGGATTCGAGGGAATCCTCAATGGGAAGGACAAAGCACGCGGCAAGCTGCTGGAGCGGCCGCCCGGCGTTCATGAGGGTCGGGGAATTGGGCAGGAACTCAAGGTTTGACAGGACGCTGAAGAACTCTTCCTCGGTCCTGTGGACATCGGCATGACCGTACAGGAGGTCCCCCTGGGCAATGTTGTTCGCTACCCTGCGGAACATCTCTCCCGGCGACTCGATAACCGACCCCTCCTCGTCCTTCCTGAGGTACCGCCGTGCAAGGACGGTCAGGGCGTTTGTAGATAGCTGCGTATCATGGGACTTTAGTGCCATGGATGACCTCTCGCTGTTTTTATTGTACCACCTTCAAGGGTTAAATGTTGAAGGCGTGGAAGAGAAACAAGGGTTGGCGGTACTAAGCTGGCGTACGAACGCAGCTGTTCGTGAAAATGATACGGCATGCCATGTAGTCTGCCTGGATCATGAACAAAAACTCTGACCCGTAATCCTGCTCTGTGCTCGCTATTTGTACGATCTGCGAATCATCCAGGGCGTAAGCGACAGCAAACCTCGATGCCCGCGATGCATGCTCTTTCCATCATGCCCTTCGTCGATCAAACTGTATATTATTGGCAGATATAATTTATGCTGTATTCCGCAATCGACCACAAACGAACCCCGTGTACCTTCAATCATGATTTGCCATTCCGTAAAGGGATCAAGGTCAAGACCAGCAGATGATGGGAAATATGCCGGTGAAGGTGATGGTCGTCATAACCAGGGGCAAGGACAACACACTTCGCTCATGAACTGAGCGGTGAGTTCATATACCGTCACGCTCCACCCTGCCGAACGCACATCATGGTCCAGACCGGTCCTTTTGAAATCCTGGTTTAAGGAGGCTACCCTTGGCATCGATAAGAACGATCATTGCTGAGAAAGTACAGGAACATCTGAACAACGCAGACTGGAAGGCGGCCATCACAGAAATGGAAATACTCTTTTCGATCCATCAGGACCCTCTTATCAGGGTGCGGATCGGAGACGTCAGGCAAAAGCTCAATCGGAAAGACGAGGCGATACAAGAGTACCTTCTCGCAGCAGACCTGTTCGCGGAACGGGGCTTCTTCGTGAAGGCGCTGGCGCAGTACCGTCTGGCATTGAGGCTCGACCCCTCGAATATGGACATACGGTCAAAGAGGGAGAGACTTCTCATGAGCTGTCCCGTCGTAACGTGGAAACGCGAACCTGTTGAATATCGCCCGCCCGAGCCGATCGGGGTTACTTGTTCACCGTATTGAAGTTCCCCGTAGCGTGCTGCAGGGAGGCTTCGATCCTCATGGTTGTACTTTTATTCTAATCATTCGCTGACCCCGCAGCAAGCTACGGAGAATGCG
>JAAXXJ010000211.1 GCA_013334545.1 Nitrospirota bacterium
CTAAAAAGAAACAAATATTTTTTTTGAAGGAATACGAATAGATAATGGAATTGTGTTCATTTCTGGATTCACGGGATGCAGGGGCCTCTGGTAAGGCGGATGCATCGGTCTTTATCCAACCCCCGCATGTCCCCGGAGCGGCCCTACGAATTTCTTGGGCATCCGTCTTGGCCTAAGGCAGCGTCCCGCAGGGCGAACGCGCATGTTTGAGGCCGCAGGCCGAGTTTGCGCGTGCGAGCAGACGCGGCCTTAGACGGTCAAAAAATTCGTTCAGGCCACGAAGGGGATATGCAAGAAAGCGATGCGGCAATCTCGAAGCGACTGATCTCGTTAAAATCGGGATTGCTTCGCCTCCCTCGCGAAGACGGCAAAAAAGACCTTTTCAGTGCCCTGCCAAATCCGTAAGAATCCGTGTCCATCCGTGGCACATTGATCTATTCGTTGGTCATTTCATTTACCCCTGCATCCGCGGGTCCAGCTTGTCGCGCAGAAAGTCCCCGAGGATGTTGAACGAGACGACCGTGACGCTGATGGCAAGCCCCGGGAAGAGGACCATCCAGGGCGCGGAGTTGATGTACATCCGGTTCAGGCTGATCATTGACCCCCAGGTGGGTGTGGGCGGCTGGACGCCGAGGCCAAGGAAGGAAAGGGCGGCCTCGAGCAGGATGAACCCGCCGACGCGCAGGCTGCCGGCCACCAGCAGGAGCGGCAGAGCGTTCGGCAGGATGTGCCGGAACAGTACCCTGCCGGTGGTGGCGCCTATGGCCCGCGAGGCCTCGACATAGGCCTGCTCCTTCAGGGACAGGGTCATGCCCCGGACGAGCCGGGCGAAGCCGGCCCAGCTCACGAGGGTGATGGCGAGCATTGCCGAGAAGAGACCGGGCGGCATGATGGCGCTGATCCCGATGGCCAGGATCAGGCTGGGGAAGGCGAGGAAGATATCGAACACCTGGGAAAGGACCAGGTCCGTCCTGCCGCCGAAGTATCCTGCGACGAGGCCGAAGACGGTGCCGATGCACAGGGACAGGAGCGAGGCGGCAATCCCGACGCCGAGAGAGATGCGGGCCCCGTGCACCACGCGGCTCAGGATGTCCCTGCCGATATTGTCCGTACCGAGCAGATGCGTCCTCCCCGGCGGCTGGCGCGAACTGTCCAGGTCCACGGCGAGCGGGTCGTACCCGACGAGGAGGGGTCCGAGGAGCGCCGTCAGCACCAGGACAGCCAGCATGATGAAGGCAAGCAGGGCGGGAAGGTTCCCGGTGATGTCCCTAGGGGAGAGCTGGGCTGTCACGATCGCTGCAACCCTCCTTTGATTCTGACCCGCGGGTCCAGGAAGTGATAGGAAAGGTCAACGATGAGGTTCATGGCCACAAAGACGACGGCGCCGAAGAGCACCACGCCCATGATGACCGGGTAGTCCCGCTTCATGATGCCGTCGAGCGCGTATCTGCCCAGGCCGTCCCATCCGAAGATCGTCTCGGTCAGCACCGCGCCGTTCAGATAGGAGCCGAGGTCGAGGCCGATGAGGGTGACGATGGGGATCAGGGAGTTCTTGAGGGCGTGCTTCAGAACGACCGCCATTTCCGGGAGGCCCTTTGCCCGCGCCGTGGTCACGTACGGCTGGGAGAGCGATTCCATCATGCTCGTGCGGGTGATGCGCGCGATGTACGCGAGGGAGTAGGTGCCCAGCGTGACCGCCGGCAGGATGAGATGGTGAAATGACCCGTTGCCCATGCCGGACGGCGGCACCCATCGGAGATAGAGCGCGAAGACGAGCATGAGCGTCAGGCCGAGCCAGAACACGGGGAGCGATATCCCGCCGATGGCGACGATGGAAGCAAAACGGTCCCACGCGGTCCCCCGCTTGACCGCGGAGACGACGCCGAGGATGATGCCGCCCAGGGAAGCGAAGACAACCGCCGCCAGTGCAAGCCTGAGGGTGTTCGGGAACTTCTGCAGCAGGTCGTCGGCCACCCGCCGGTTGGTATAATAGGACCTGCCGAGCTCTCCCTGCGCGAGGAGCCTGAGGTAGCCCAGGTACTGGAGCGGAAGCGGCCGGTCGGAGCCCAGCTCGGCGCGGATGCGGGCAAGCGTCTCGGGGTTCGCCCGCTCTCCTGCCATGCCCTGCACCGGGTCGCCGGGAAGGGCCTGCATGAGAAGAAAGGTGATGAGCGTGATGCCGAGGAGGGTCGGGATGAACAGGAGGATGCGTTTGAAAAGGTAAACCAGCATGGCTACGGCAATCTTACACAATCTCCCGGAAAACCGCAACGGACAAAAGCGACGCTGCCGTGAAGAGCCGTGGCGTATCACGAACAGCCACGAACAGCCACAACCCCTTGCAATTCACAGTTCTTTGTACTATCCTCAAACCACAGCAAGGCCCCTGTACGAGTGGTGCTTGAAGTGTTCTTGAACGGACGTACTAAGCGCGCAGGGCGGCGGTGCAGCGGGTCCTGTGGTCCATGGCCGTGGTCCGTGGATCTTGACCCTGAAGTCAAAGAGAACCGACCCCCCAGAGGTTCACAGCGATGGCAGCAACGATCTTCGATTCGATTTCCCACGCCGATTTCCTGCGGCTGACGCTCGAGGCGTTTGCGCGCCAAGGTTACGCGGTGAAGCAGATCAATGCCGCTGATGCCGACGGTGTACTGATCGGCAAGAACGGCGCGAGGATCGGCATTCTCTGCAAGAAATACCGCGGGGCGTTCATCGGCCGGCCGGTCCTTCAACAGTTCTACGGGGCGATGAACCGGCTCCGCTGCACGGAAGGATACCTGATCACCACGACCGATTGCTCACCGGAGGCGTACGATTTCGCGGCCGGAAAGGGCATTGTCCTGTACAACAGCAAGCGGACGACAGAACTGCTGCGGACCGCGTTCGGCGATGCGTTCATCCGGACCGGCAGGTTGCCTGAACTGGGACCCAAGGCAAAGACCATCCCCGCAGGTGCTCGCCAGACCATCAGCGTTGCGTCCTATAAGAAGGTCGCTGTATCTGATCTGAAGAAAGCGGTCGAGCCGGTAAAAGCTCCGGAACCAGGACAAACGCCGGCACCGGTACAAGCACCAGAGCCGGTGCGAGCCGCGGAGACAGTAAAAGCTCCAGAACCGGTACAAACACCGGAACCGGTACAAGCGCCGGAACCGGTACAAGCACCAGAACTGGTACGAACGCAGTTGGTGGAGGAGACGGCCAGTGAGGAGCTGCCCGAGGAAGTGCAGGAAGTGCAGGAAGTGCAGAGCATCGAATCCCCCGGGACCCCAGAGGCCGCTCCTTCGGAGCATACGACGATCATCGTTTGCTTGGAATGCAACAGGCAGCTGAAGGTGCCGATCGACCAGGGAATGATCACCGTGACCTGCCCCGAATGCGGCATGCGGCGGATCTATCAGCCTGAGCTGAACGAAGCAGGAGAATTGAAGACAACGACCGTCATCACCTGCCAGAGCTGCTCGCAGAAGCTGAACGTCCCAACCAACCGGGGGCAATTGAATGTACGCTGTCCTCAATGCAAGACCGCATGGCTGTTCACGCCATAGGCCGAACCTCCGCGGGACAAAGGTCCCCGGGGCCTTTGCGAAGCCCTGCGGGCAAAGAGGAAAGGAGCGATCACCATGAGCAATGAGCCGCCAGGACCAGAAGACCAGGAAACAGCCAGTGCCGGAAGAACATCGGAAAGATCATTTTTGAAGGATTTCGCGCTGTCCCTGCCGGAGAAGAAGGCAACGGCGAAGAAGAAAAAGACCTTGAGAGAATATAAACAGTAAAGAAAGGGCCCGAAAGGTCTCGACCGTGTTCCCGGGAAAGAGCCGCAATAAAAAAGGCGGGACCGGTCTTCCCGTCCCGCCCTGTCCTGTGTGCTGTCTGCCGCCCTACTGCCTGCCCACACCCTTGTTGTCCTTCTTCGCCCGTGCCTCTTTCTTCGTCTTCCTGCCCGCCAGGTAGGCCTCGATAGGCCGCCACCCGAAGGATACGCTGCCTGCCGCCGCTGATACGACGCCTTCCACGAGCTTCTTGCCAATCAGGTTCAACGTCATCGCGATGCCGATGAAAGGAAGGAACACCGCGAAGACCAGGCCGATGATCGGGGCCGCCATCAGCATGACCGCCGCCGGGGCCTTGATGTAACGGGTCTTCCCGCTGCCCGGAAGCGCGCCTTCCTGGTCCATCTGCACCCGATTGCCGTTCTCCAGATTCCAGTAGGTCCCTGCCTTCACGGTATGTCCGCCGTTGTTCAACATGTTCATTCCCTCCTTAAGGGTGGTTTTTTTGTTCTTGTTGATTCTAGGATACCCCGGGGAGGGAGAAAAGAACATCGGCATTAGTTCTTACGGCGGGGGGTAATAGTTCCTAGGAAGAAGTTCGTAGACGGGAAGCTCAGGGAACTGCTGGTTCGCATCACGAAACAGCGACCCCAACGTATCTCCCTCCTGGCCCCTGTCCCCGCAGTTTGGCGTTGACTTTCGCTCCGGTAATACCTACACTATAGGTAATACTCATTTGGAGGTAGGAATATGTCGACCGTAACAAAGAAAGGCCAGGTCACGATCCCCAAGCCCGTTCGCGACCGGTTCCACATCAAGGAAGGGGACAGCCTGCAGTTCGAGGTGAAGGATAATGTGCTCATTCTCAGGCGAAAAGAGCGGAAATCCCTGCTGAACCTCGGCGGGATCGCAAAGGGAAGGAAGCTGGGGACCGGGAGCGAGCGGGAATACGCCAAAAAGGCGGTTGCCCGGAAGATCGCCCGGGAAGGCGTCTAGCACATGGATGATCCCGTCTTTGTCGATACCAACGTTTTCCTGCGTTTCTTTGTGAGGGACGTGGAAGCCCAGTACGAAAAGGCGCGGGCGTTGTTCGAAAAGGCCGATGCCGGAAAGATCAAGCTCGAAACGAGCGAGCTCGTCATCGCCGAGATCGTCTGGGTCCTTGAGTCCTTCTACGGGTTCACCAGGAAAGAGATCGCCGAAGTGCTGGGCACCCTCCTTGCTTCACGGAACCTCAAGATAGCCAATCAAGCGAAGATCGCCCATGCGGCCGGTCTCTACTCGTCGGGGAACCTGGATTTCATCGATGCCTATAACATCGCCTATATGAGAACGAAGGAGTACACCAGGATCGCCACGTTCGACAGCAAGCATTATAAGAAGGTCGAGGGGATCGACATCCTTTGATGTCTTAGACAGGGAGAAAGACCTGATAATCATATGAAGGCACCTCAGCATACCAGAGAAGGTTGAGCTCTCTGGTATGCTTCTAGGAAAGAGTCCAATCTAACCTAGGAGGTGCTGAATGAAATTGTACACGGGATTAGATCTGCATTCAAGCAACAGTTATCTTGGTATCATCGATGAGACCGGCAAGAGAGTCTTCAAGCAGAAGCTGCCGAATGAGCGTGAGCGCATTCTGGAGGCTGTGAAGCCATACCAGAATGACATTGCCGGCATTGTCGTCGAGTCCACGTACAATTGGTACTGGCTGGTCGATCTTCTGATGGATGCAGGTTACCAGGTACATCTGGCGAACCCGGCCGCGATCAAGAAGTACACCGGGCTGAAATTCGCCGACGATCAGCACGACGCCTTCTGGCTGGCCGAGATGCTGCGGCTGGGGATCCTTCCCGAGGGGTACATCTACCCCAAAGAAGA
>JAAXXJ010000517.1 GCA_013334545.1 Nitrospirota bacterium
GAACACGCTCGCGATCCTCGCGTGGGCATACTGGACGTAATAGACCGGGTTCTCCCGGGACTGTTCCTTCGCTATGTCGAGATCAAAATCGAGATGGCTGTCGGACCTGCGCGTCAGAAAAATGTACCGTGCCGCGTCTGCGCCTACGTCCTGCACCACGTCCCGGAGCGTCACGAAGGTCCCCGCCCGCTTGGACATGGGCACCGGCTGGCCGTGCCGGAGAATCGAGACGAGCTGGACCAGCAGCACATGCAGCGAATCCGATGGATGTCCGAAGGCCTGGATCACCGCCTGCACCCGCGGGATGTAGCCGTGATGGTCCGCGCCCCAGATGTTCACGAGCTGCTTGAAGCCGCGGGCGAGCTTGTTCCGATGATAGGCGATATCCGTGGCAAGGTAGGTGTACTCGCCGTCCTGCTTGATGATCACCCGGTCCTTGTCGTCACCGAATGCCGTGGACCTCAGCCAGAGGGCACCGTCCTTCTCATACGCATAACCGCGCTCTTTCAGCTCTACGATGGACTTCTTTACCGATCCATCGGCGAGCAGGCTTTTCTCGCTAAACCAGACGTCGAACCGGACGCCGAAATCTTCAAGGTCTTTCTTGATGTCGGCGAGCATTTGATCTTTACTGGCATCAGCAACCTTTTCCTCGATTTCATCATCAGGAAATTCAATGCTCATTGTCGTTGAAGCAGTCGCGGCGCCTTCGTCTGATACAGCACCAGCCTTCAGCATCTCGGGGGCGAGTATCGCCTTTATGCTCGCCGATTCGGATATTTCATTAATATACGATCCATGATACCCATCCTCGGGGAATTGAATCTTCTTACCACGTCCTTCGATATATCGAGCATATACCGATTTTGCTAAGAGCTTCACCTGCCGCCCGGCGTCGTTGATATAGAATTCGCGCTGGACATCGTATCCGACGGCTGAGAGAAGATTCGCCAATGCGTCACCGACTGCGGCTCCCCTGCCGTGGCCCACGTGAAGCGGTCCCGTGGGGTTCGCGCTCACGAACTCGATCTGGACCTTTTCGCCCTTGCCGATGTCCTTCAGGCCGTACTCGTGCGCCTGGTCATCGATATCAAAGAGCGTCTTGCTCCAGCGGTCCTGCCTCAGGAAGAAATTGATGAATCCCGGCCCGGCGATCTCGGTCTTCGCGATGATGCCTTCCTCGTCCTGGATGCTCACCAGTATGATCTCGGCGATCTTCCGGGGTGGCTTCCCCTCTGCCTTCGCCAGGGTCAGCGCCAGGGTCGTGGCAAGGTCACCGTGGTTCTTGTCCTTCGGACTGTCCAGCGTTATCGCTGGCTGGGCATCGAGCTTCAATTCACCCTTGCTCTTTGCCCGCGCAAGGGCTTCGAGGAGGATGTCCGTTACCGTCTGTTTCATTGATTTCCGTATATTCTCTGTAGGTTACAGGCTCGTCAGTATATCGTATACGCGAAAAATGTCAACAAAATAATCCCCTGAAATAGCCGTTTCCCGCATGTTCCCCCTATGTTATACTCCTGCCATGGAACGCACGTCTCCCCATAGCCCGGTCACGAGCAAAGAGAACAAGGCCGTCAAGTTCCTTGCCTCCCTTGCCGATCCCAAGGCCCGAAAGAAGGAGAAAGCCTTCCTGATCGAAGGGGTCAAGATGGTCGAGGAGGCCCTGCGGGACAAGTTGGGAGTGAAGCAGGTCATTGCAGCCCCCTCCCTCACCCAGCACCACGGAAAAGGCGTCTTGAAGCTGGCCGAGCGGCAGGGCGTCAACGTCCTCTGGATATCGGAG
>JAAXXJ010000212.1:0-1681 GCA_013334545.1 Nitrospirota bacterium
CCGATGCGGACCCGGCGCATCGGATCTGAACTTGTTGATCGACATGAAGTACATGCGCGTATCCCTCCTGGCGTTAGAAATTCATGGGGTTGTCCGGGGTCCGGCCTGGAATCCTGTAATTTTCCTTATCCCCCGCGCCCTCATTACCTTCAGAATACACCTCTTTCATTTTTCTGCAACCTACCCGTTTGGGTAGTATACATTCAGGGTTCAGGGGCCAGTGCCCGGGGGCCAGAGTGCCAAGGCCGGAGTCCAGGTGAGCTAGGGGAGTCACGGGGGTCGGGGGTTTCCTGTCAGCATTCCCTTGCCGTTGTCCCTGTCGGCCGCACAGGCGCCCTATCACCGAACAATGCAATGACCGAAACGCCCCGTGCGATGCAGGAAACGATGATCGCGCCAAAAATCCCTGAAGGCAGGCCTCTGCTCTTGACATTGACCATTTCCTGCTCGTCCGATACACCGCCTTGCTCTCGCATCACCCCGCTTGGATCAGAAGGAAATGTTCACCATGCCAGGAAGAACACAAGCGCTGCTCCGTGCTGCGCCTACTCGATGAACTCAGACTGTTGTGCAGTATATTTGATCTTTTTGTCCCTGTACATCGACTCATCCGCCTGTTTCAGAAGCTGATCGAGCGAACAGGGCGAGGCAGGATCATAGCGCGAGAAACCCATGCTTATGGAAATCCTATAGGCAGCGCCATGCATTTCATTGTGCTTCTGAAAGGCTTTTTCCACCCTCGCTCGGATCACGGTGATCCCGAACTTCGACGCTCCTACGGGCATGACCACGAACTCATCTCCGCCCATGCGGGCAATGATGTCGGAGTTCCGGAACATCTTTTTGAGGATGGCCGCAACGGAAACGAGAACGTTGTCGCCTGCTTCATGGCCGAAGGTGTCGTTGATCCACTTGAGCCGGTCCAGGTCCACATACATGATGTCAACGGGCGTCTTCGTGCGGTCCGCCATTTTCACCAGCTGATCGGCAAGAAGATAGAAACCGCGCCTGTTGTGCAATTGCGTCAGCTCATCGGTGATCGACAGCCTGGCCAGCTCGTTCTCTCGTTCCTTCCGCTGCGTGTCGACGAGATCGATGACGATGTAGCCGAGGACCCCCGAAATGATGATCGCATCGACCGTGCCCATGACCAGCAGGTCCGTGCTGATCGAGCCGTACCGCACGAGGCTCTGGACCGCGTTCAGGAACGCCGAACCGAGAATGGAGGCGCCCAATACCGGCCAGATCAACTTGAACGGGTTCTTGGGGATGAAATCCTTGATATGGATGCCCATGAAGAAAACGTCCTCCCTTCGCACGGCATCGACGCCGCTGAGAAGCAGAAATGAAGCAGACCCTTGGGGGTCACCCGGACCGCTTTCGGTCAGACTTGACGTGTTGACTTACCCGTCTTGACATCCCCCTGCCTTGCCCTACCCTTTCCTTCCCCCTGACCTAAGAACCGACACGGTGACGCGGGGACAGGGGGTCACGGGGACAAGGCCCTACTACCGCCCGAACAGCGCAATGAACGAAACGCCCAGGGCGATGCAGGACACGATGATCGCGCCAATGCAGAGCGCGGCTATCCGCCTGAACCTCGATTCAGCGAGCGACGCCCCCTGCTCAAGAGCGGCGACGGTCTTTTGCAGCTGCTCGGCCAGCTCTTTGATGTGCACCG
>JAAXXJ010000212.1:1691-5633 GCA_013334545.1 Nitrospirota bacterium
TTTCTGGAGCCGCACATGCCCTTTTTCGGGCCGAGAGATGCTCAATACGAAACAAGAGACGTTCCGTTACCGAACAGCTTTGCCGATACTCCTATGGACCGGCACCCGTTGAAGGTTCAGCTACTGGCTGAGCATTATCGAAGACACGGTCACAGCGGATTGCAGCTCCGCGATCTGCTTCTGCAGGAGGTGTGCTTGCGCCACAGCCGCCTCATCGCTTTTTCGCGTGGTAAAAACCGGCATCGCCGCTGCAACGATCGAGCTTACGTAAGGCAATATTGCTTTTACTGCGGGAACGAACCACGCTGCCATAGATCCTCCCTGTGACCGTGAGGCGGCCCCCCTGCGGGGCAGGCCGATACCACCCATTCAATATTCGGGATTCAAAATTCAATATACATACGCAAACAGGCTGTCAGGCTTGCAAGCCGGCATGCTTACAGGCTAAAAGGAAATCCCACAGGGGCAGGCCGATATACGCTGACAAGCGAACATGCTGACCGGCCAGCATGACTACCGCTGCCAGGTCATGCCATTGCCATTCCCGTTGCGCCGCCGCCCTATGCGCCTCCCCGAGGACCGGCGTCATGTCCCCTTGATCTGCACGTACCGCGCAATGCCGTTCCTTGTGATCATTCCGCTCAGCTTGCCGTTCTCGATGATGACCAGCCTTCCCTTATCCTCCCGTATCATGATCTCCAGGGCCCGCATGGCGTCGTCCTCGGGAGACACCTCCCATTTCCGCTCATGGGTGGTGAAGGCGGTGCCCACCGTCACCACGGGCCAGTCCGCCCGCGGGACCTCTTTGACCTCCTTGAGCGTGATGATGCCGAGGAAGTCCCCGTTGCGCAGGACCGGGAACCCGCCGTAGCCGTACCGGAGAAAATAGGCGTTCACGGCCTCATCGATGGTCGTGGATGCGCTGAGCGTCACGATGTCCTTCACCATGATGTCCCTGACCTTGATGCCCGACAGGCTCTCCTGCAGGGTGGACTGCTGATAGCTTGCCTGCGCGGCGGTGTACAGGAACCAGCCGATGAGCAGCAGCCACAGGCCGCCCGGCATGCCGGTGAAGATCGAGAAGATCCCGAAGAAGATGAAGAACAGCGCGATCCGCTGCCCGATGGCCGCCGCCGTCCGGGTCGCGGAAAAGAAGTTCTTTTTCCTTTTCCAGATGGCGGACCGCAATACCCTGCCGCCGTCCATGGGGAAGCCGGGAATGAGATTGAACGCCCCGATGATGAGATTGATCCGCGCAAGATAGGAGAACAGCGCCTTGAATCCGCCCCCGGCGTTCATCGACAGGAGCAGGAACAGGACCGCGAGGAAGAAGCTCGACAGGGGGCCCGCAATGGCGATCCTGAACTCCGCTTTCGGGTTCGGCGGCTCTCCCTGCATCTGCGCGACGCCTCCGAAGATGAAGAGCGTAATGCTCTCGATGGGGATCGTGTACCGCCGCGCCACCAGGGAATGGGCAAGCTCGTGGAAACCGACGGAGGCAAAGAGCAGGAACGCCGCCAGAACACCCTTGGTCCAGTACGATGCGGCCGGAAGGTCGGGCGCCTCCTGCGGGAAGTAGAACGTCGAGAGGGACCAGGTTATGAAACCGAAGATGATGAACCAGGAGATGTGCACCCGGACCGGTATTCCCATGATCGTTCCGATCTTCCAGGAGCCCTGCGACAATGTCCCGTTCATTTCCTGCTCCTTTGAGCGGTCCCAGAGGGTCCGATGAAGGGACCCTCTGGGTCAGACAAAAATCTTGAGTCATTCCCTCGCTGCCCGGGGGCCCTTGCCAACGGGGATCAGACTCCACTATTGACATTCCCCATCTGCCCGCCTGCTTTTTATCGCCCAAAGACATCCGACAACTTTGTAATGCTCGGATCATGCGCATGGATGACCCAGGCAGCTCCAAAGGCGATCACCAGCACGATGAGGAAGGGTATGTACGTATCCTTGAACACGCTCCCCATCCAGTCCGGCCGGTTCATCTTCCGGTAGCTCCTGATCAGGCTGGTCCCGAGCAGGAAATCGAATGCCGCCTCGGACAGGATATGCGGCGCGATGTAGACAAGGTAGACCGCTCCGCCGACCGTTGCCGCCAGCAGAATGCCGAGCGCGACCAGGACGATGCCGTCGTCGTCGAAGATCCCGGACACGGCATCGCCCACTGAGCCCAGGCCGCCGGACGAAGAGCCTGATGCCTCCGCGGGAGGAGGTACGGCCACTGCCTGGCTATTCGCCGCCGTGCCATCGAACGCCGCTGATGCACCGCCGCCTCCGGAACCGCCGCCTCCGCCGCTGAAGGCCGGCGCAGACCCCGAAGAGCCGGATCCCCCGGAGAAGCTCGGCAGGTCAGTCAGCACATCGCCTACCGAATCCAGCCCCTTGAGCGGCTGGGATGAGCTCATGTACTTGAGCCAGAGCATCACGAAAAGGAAGAACGCCAGATAGGCGAAGACGACCGCAAGCGGATAGCGGACCATGATGTTGTCCACGTTCAGGTGCAGCATGACCGTCGTGGACAATACGCCGGACAGGGCCGTCGCCAGGAGGATCAGGGACATATGGAAGCGCAGGAAGAACCGCTCCTCGACCCTCCGCATGAACGTCTTGCGCACCCGAGCCACAGGGTCTCCCTCTTGGGCCGGTTTCCGAGGTACCGTAAGGTCGGATCGTTCTCGGTGCATTCAAGGAACCCTTCGGGCCAGGTCAGCTGACAAGCTGTCAGGCTTACAAGCGAGCAGGCTTACCGTGAGGGCCGGCCCGCGGCGCTGCCGGCGCTCCGCGCGATCAGGCGCCTTCGCTCTTCAGGCTCTCCATGAATTGCTGGAGAACCGCTGCTGCGCTGTCGGTCACTTCCGTGAACTCCACGCCGATGGAATAGCAGCCCCCCTGGCCCCGATCCCTCGACGTTCGGCAGGAAACGACCCTTCCCATGAAGCTGACGGGGGCTGCGGCGTTGAGCGACAGCTCCAGAAGGACCATGCAGTCCTTGTCCAGCTGCTGCTCGGCCTGGATGATGACGCCGCTTTTGCTGATGTCCTTTATCGTGAACTGCGCCGGAAATTCCAGGACCTTCTCGCTGGGGGTCGTGACGTTGAACTGGACGTCCCGGAAGCGCCAGTTCGCGGTCGCCGGCATCTCCACCTTGTTGCTCTGTTCAATGGAGTCCAGGAAATCCCTGACCGTGCCTGCTGATTCGTCCTTGAACACGATGCCGACGAGGTAGCGGGTGACCGACTTGTTTGGGGACCGCTCGTCGATCCCGCTCAGTTCGGACCGAATGACCAGTCCCTTCACGGGATACCGCAGCCCGCGATAGCCGAACTGGATCGAACATTCTCTTCCGATCGCCAGCTTCCCCTCCGTTCTCAACAAGACCCCGCCCAGGCTCATGTCGACCACGTCCGTTTTGCCGACCAGGTTCACTTTGCTCTCGATATTGATCAGGCGGAGCCTGAATCTCTTATGCTTCCTCTGGTTCTGCATACGGGCACCTCTTCATGGACACAGCGATTAAGAAGTGAAAACGGAGAATTAAGAGAACGACAACGTCGTACTTGTTCTTGACCTTTTGATGATCGTGACGAATATCGCAGCAAGTTCGCCGCACCCGTTCTGCATGGCAGCGCAACGATCCTCCTCAACAATGCCGGCTTCCACGAGAAGTTCAGCCACTATGCCGTTTCTTCCGGCTCTTTGAGACAACCGCCCCCGCCTTCGCGACGAATTCCGCTCGGCTGCGGCTCCGCATTCCGAAGAATATCTCTTAACTCTTCATACTGAATTCTTCCTTCGTAGCTCCTCGCTCTCCCTGTTCTCTCAGGTCTTCGGGATACCATCTCCGGTCATGACCTGGTCGATGATCACCCCGTTATGATCTACCGGGTCTTCTCCGGCGCCTCGCAGGCTGCGGGATCGGCTCCCTTTTCCGAA
>JAAXXJ010000213.1 GCA_013334545.1 Nitrospirota bacterium
GAGAGCGGCCGCATCCCGGTCACGAACTTCTTCGAGGCCATCAGCGCCTTCGGCATGGGCATCATTCTGGTCTTCCTCATCATGGAACTGCGCTACCGCATCCCCGCGCTCGGCACGTTCATGCTACCGCTCGTGCTGCTGCTCATGGCCCCGGCGGCGATCACCTCGCGCGAGATTGCAGGGCTGAACCCCATTCTCAAGAGCGCCTGGCTGGGGATCCACACGAGCCTTGCTCTCCTCGGCGACGCGGCCTTCGCCTTCGCCTTCATCGTCTCGGTCATGTACTTGCTCCAGGAACGGCAGCTCAAGCACAAGCACCTGGGCGCCATCTTTCATCGCCTGCCGCCCCTGGACGTGATGGACACCATCAGCTACCGCGCGCTGTCCTTCGGCTGGCCGCTCTTCACGCTCGGCATGATCACGGGTTCCATCTGGGCCGAGAGCGCATGGGGGTCCTATTGGAGCTGGCAGCCCAAGGAGACCGCATCGCTGCTCGTGTGGCTGCTCTATCTCGCGTTGCTGCATCTCCGCACCATCGGGTGGCGGGGCAGGAAGATGGCTTGGCTGTCCATAGTCGGGTTCGTCTTCGTGCTGGTCAGCTTCTTCGTGGTGAGCAGGATCGGCGTCGGAAAGCATACGTTTTAGCTCGCTCGAATCGTAAAGCATCCGCGCCGTTCACCGCAGCGTATCGAGTCAGACAGAGAGAGCAGCCGGGATGCAAACAGGCTGTCTTTTTCCGGTGTCCGTGGTGAACGCGGTGGTCAATACTGGTATTTGAAAGCTTCGAAACTCAGGTATTGATGCCGTGCAGGTCCGAACTTATCCGTTTAGCAGGGTAGATCATGGGAATCGTCGTCGTCGGTCTCAGCCATAAATCAGCGCCCATCGAGGTCCGGGAGAAACTTTATTTCCCTGAGGAGACGCTCCCGGCAGCGCTCGGCAAGCTCATGTCCTACGAGGGCATTCGGGAAAGCCTCATCATCTCGACGTGCAACCGCGTTGAGATCTACGCTTCGGTGCAGGAAAGCGCGAAGGGCGTGGACCGGATCAAGCAGTTCATCACGGACTATCACAACATCCCTCGGGAAGCCCTCGAAGGATCGCTCTATGTCTATCCCGATGCCCAGGGAGTTCGCCACACCTTCCGCGTGGCATCGAGCCTCGATTCTCTGGTGCTCGGCGAGGCGCAGATCCTGGGCCAGCTCAAGGACGCCTTCGATATTGCTCTCAAAGCCAAGACCACCAGCACCATCCTGAACAAGCTCATCAAGAAGTCCATATCCGTGGCGAAACGGGTACGAACCGAGACCCGGCTGGCCGAGGGTGCAGTGTCCATCAGTTCCGCGGCCGTCGAACTGGCGAAGAAGATCTTCGGCGACCTTACCGGAAAGACGGTCATGCTCCTGGGCGCCGGTGAGATGGCCGAACTGGCCGCCCAGCACCTGCTGGGGAACGGCGTCAAGAACATCATGGTGGCGAACCGCACCTTCGAGCGGGCCGAGGAGCTTGCCAAGGAGTTCAAGGGTGACGCCATCCGGTTCGAGCATTTTCCCGACGCCCTGGTGATGGTGGACATCCTCATATGCGCCACCGGAGCATCGCGCTATGTCGTGAAACGCGACATGGTACAGAAGGTCATCAAGGACCGTCGCCACAAGCCCATCTTCATGATCGACATCTCGAACCCCCGGAACATCGATCCCGAGGTCGACAAGGTCGACAACGTCTACCTCTACGATATCGACGACCTCCAGAGCAAGGTCGACGTGAACACCGAGGGCAGGGCGAAGGAGGCGGGGCGGGCCGAAGAGATCGTAACCCAGGAGGTGGAGACCTACCTCCTATGGGAGCGGGGACTCGATGCCGTGCCGACGATCGTGGACCTCCGGGAGAAAGTGGAGGACGTCCGGAAACGGGAGCTGGACAGGGCCCTCGGGTCGCTGAACGGCATCACCGACGACCAGAAGAGGGCCGTGGAGATTATGTCCCAGGCGATCGTGAACAAACTGTTGCACGCACCCCTGGTCGTCCTGAAGCAGGCGGCTGCCACGCCCGGAGAAGGCGACAGCACCATCGCTGTGGCTCGCAGGCTGTTTAACTTGGACAAGGAATTGAAGCGGCCCGAGCATGGCAAGGTGTCTGAACAGAAGGATGAAAAGACGCCGGCGACGCCCGTCACGCGGAAGGATGTCTGTTAGGAACGCCATCAGTTCCTTATACAACCGCAGATGAACACGAATGACTTCCGGATTTCTCTTTTTTGTACAATTCAAATATAGAAGGTTTCCTCCGCGTCCTCTGCGGTAAAAAAGATCTATAAAAGGAGCTTGCATTGAGAAAAGAGATCAGGATCGGTTCCCGCGCCAGCGCCCTTGCGCTCTGGCAGGCCGAGTGGGTGAAGTCTGAGCTCGAGAAGAAATACCCCGGCATGACAGTGTCCCTCACGAAGATAAAAACAACAGGAGACAAGATACTCGATGTCCCGCTTTCCAAGGTGGGCGGCAAGGGGCTCTTCGTGAAGGAGATCGAGGAAGCCATGCTGCGGAACGAGATCGACATTGCCGTGCACAGCATGAAGGATGTGCCGACGTTCTTTCCCGACGGCCTGCATCTCGGTGCTATCACGAAGCGCGAGGACGCGCGGGACGCCTTGCTGTCGCGCAACAACGTGAAGTTCAAGGACCTGCCGAAGGGCGCCAACATCGGCACGAGCAGCCTCAGGCGCCAGACGCAGATCATGAACCTGCGGCCCGACTTCGTCATCCACCAGCTCCGGGGCAACGTGGACACCCGACTCCGGAAATTGAAGGAAGGGCAGTACGACGCCATCATCCTTGCGGCGGCAGGCGTGAAGCGGTTGGGACTCGCTGAGAACGTGACCGAGTACATCGACGCCGACGTGAGCATCCCGGCCATCGGGCAGGGCGCGCTGGGCATCGAGTGCCGCGTTGACGATAGGGAACTGAACGATCTCATCGCCTTCTTCAACCATGCAGACAGCCGGGTTTGCGTAACGGGCGAGCGCGCGCTGCTCAGGCGGCTTGAGGGCGGGTGCCAGGTGCCCATCGCCTGCTACGGCCGGATCAAGAACGGGAAGCTTTCCCTCGTGGGTCTGGTCGGCAGCGTGGACGGGAAACGGATCATCAAGGATTCCCTCGAAGGCCCGCAAGCTGATGCGGAGCGGCTCGGCGTGGAACTCGCAGAGAAGCTCTTGAAGCAAGGCGCCGACGTCATCCTGCGTGAGGTGTACGGCGCGAACGCGGACACCAGCGGCGAAAAACTGCTGGAGAATTAAGCAAAGGCTGACACGAATTTCACGAATATATATAACGAATGCCACGAATGATGACAGTTTATTCGTGTAATTCGTCCCATTCGTGTCATTCGTGTTTGTTGTTTGAGGGGTGGCATGTTCATGACGAATATGGGCAAAGTATATTTGATCGGCGCCGGGCCCGGCGACCCCGGCCTCATCACGGTCAAGGGCCTGGAATGCGTTAAGAAGGCCGACGTGGTGATCTACGACTACCTCGCCAACGAGCGGCTGCTGGAGCACCGCAGGCCCGACTCCGAGCTTATCTATGTGGGCAAGCAGGGCAGTCGTCACACCCTTCCCCAGGAAGAGATCAACAGCCTTATCGTCCGGAAGGCGACGGAAGGGAAGGTCGTCGCGCGTCTCAAGGGAGGCGACCCCTTCATCTTCGGCCGCGGCGGGGAAGAGGCTGAGGAACTTGTCGACAACGGTATTCCCTTCGAGGTGGTTCCCGGAGTGACCGCGGCAACTGCCGTGCCGACCTATGCCGGCATTCCGCTGACCCACCGCGAACACACCGCCAGCGTTGCCTTCGTCACCGGCCACGAGGACCCGACGAAGCCTGAGTCCAAGGTGCACTGGGACCGCATTGCCACAGGCATCGGGACGCTCGTGTTCTTCATGGGCATGAAGAACCTCCAGAACATCGTGGACAATCTCATTTCCCATGGCAGGAGCGCCGATACACCCATCGCCCTCATCCAGTGGGGCACGCGGACGGACCAGAAGGTCGTGACCGGCACGCTCACGGACATCGTGCCGAAGGTGAAGGACGCGAAGCTTGGCCCGCCGGCGATCATTGTCGTGGGCGAGGTCGTCACGCTCCGGAACAAGCTCAACTGGTTCGAATCGAAACCGCTCTTTGGCAAGCGCATCGTTGTGACTCGATCCCGAGACCAGGCGAGCGTGTTCGCCGAGGCGCTGATCGACCGGGGGGCCATGCCCATAGAGTTCCCGAGCATCGACGTAGTGCCGCCGGCAAGCTGGGCCGAGCTGGACGCTGCATTGGACAACCTTGGTACCTATCAGTGGATCATCTTCACCAGCGCCAACGCCATACGGTTCTTTTTCGAACGGCTCCGGTCGCGCGGTATGGACATCCGGTCGCTCCATGCGAACAGCATCTGCGTTGTCGGGCCCAAGACCGCCGAGGCGCTGGAACAGTTCAGTCTCAAGGCGGACCTCATCCCGGCGGAGTTCAAGGCAGAAGGCGTCCTTGCAGCACTGGGCGGCGAACAGGTGAGGGGGAAGAAGTTTCTCGTCCCGCGCGCAAAGGTCGCCCGGGAGCTCATTCCCGACAAGCTCCGGGAAATGGGCGCAGAGGTCACGGTGGCCACTGCCTATGAGAATGTGCGGCCGGCAGCTGACGTGGACCGCATCCGGAAGCTCTTTGAGGAAAAGAAGATCGCCGCCGTGACCTTCACCAGCTCATCAACGGCGCACAATTTTGTTGAAATGCTGGGGCAAAAAGAGTATATAAAACTAATGGCCGATGTGGCCGTGGCCTGCATTGGCCCGGTGACGGCGAAGACCGTGGAAGAGTATGGCATGAAGGTGGATATCATGCCGAAGGACTATACCATACCGGCGCTGGTAGAAGCCATGGTCGAGTATTACCGGAAAAAGACCTGAAGGAATCTTGCCACAGGGTTCATCGAGGACAGCAGGAGCGATCGATCAAGAGAATTTCTCGGTGACCTCGGAGGCAAGCACGAATCAACTCAGTTCATTTAAGGAGAAGTACCATGATAACAATCACTGATGTGGCAGCAGACAAGATCAAGGAGATCCTGAAGGCAGAGGGCATGCCGCAGGCGGGTCTTCGGGTGTTCACGGGCGGCGGCGGTTGCGGCTGCAGCGGGCCGCAGTTCGAGATTGCCATCGACGACAAGGCCGGTGACGGCGATACGGTTGTCGAGAACAAAGGAGCCAAGCTCTATGTGGATGCCGAGACCGCCGGCAAACTGGGAAGTGCCGAGCTTGGGTTCATCTCCGATGAGCGCGGAGAAGGCTTCGTGATCGGGTTCCCGAACGGCGCGCCCCAGGGTGGAAGCTGCGGCTGCGGTCCCGACGGCGGCCCCCAGCCCGGTGGCTGCGGGTCCGGTTCCGGCGGCGGCTGCGCCTGCGGGTAATGACCTTTTAACCACAGATGAACACAGATAAAGGCATCAAATCTTTAAAAGAATATTCTGTTTTGTAGATACGACCTATCTGTGTTTATCAGTGTTAATCTGTGGTTGCACAGCTGTTTCAAGCCGCTCATTTCCTCTGTTGCATCCATTCTTGAGGTGACCTGATGTATTTCCCCCAGTA
>JAAXXJ010000518.1 GCA_013334545.1 Nitrospirota bacterium
CTCGAACTCCTTCGCCGGGAACTTGGCGTCTTCCGTCTTGGTCTCCTGGAGGCAGAGAACCGAGGGCCGGTTTTTCTCGAGCCAGGGGAGCACGATGGGAAGCCGGATGCGCACAGAGTTTACGTTGTACGTGGCGATCTTGAAGGTCTTCATGGTCTCCTCCTTGGCGGTCACGCGGCCCCGAGAATATCACAGATTTCGGCTTATCAGGAAGAGCGAATTCTGCTATTACTCAGGTCCAGCGATAGAAAGGGAATCGACTTCATCGACGAGCCATTGCGAGCACCCGAAGGGTGCGCGGCAATCTCTATGAAACGAGATCGCCACGTGGCTGCGCTCCTCGCGATGACACTTTGTTATCGTTGGACTCAGGTATTCGCTCACGGGCTTTCAATAGGAGTGCATCATGTCACAAGAAGTCTATCAGGCAATAAAAGACATTCTCCAGCAAATGGGGATTTCACACGACGAGATCGAGCACGCGCCCGTGGGTTCCTGCGAGGAGTCGCTCGCCTTCCGCGGGCAGGCAGGCTGGAGCGGCGCGAGCAGCAAGTGCATCCTCCTCAAGGCCAAGGGGAAATACTACCTGCTGGTCACGACGGCCGAAAAGGAGATCAAGGCCCGGCTCTTCAAGAAGGAGTTCGGCACGAAGGACATCCGTTTTGCCAACCGGGATGAGCTGATGGAAGTGACCGGGTGTGACCCCGGAGCGGTTCCTCCCTTCGGCCACAGGGTCCCGTCGCTTCCCTTCTATGTGGACGAGAATATCCTGCGGGAAGAGCACTTCATGTTCAATCCCGCCATACCCACAACGAGTTTCCGGGTCCGAACCGGGGATCTCATGCGGATCTACGCCTCCATTCCCAACCCTGTCAGCACTTTCGGCGAGGACGCCGAGGAGCGCTTCGTGATCCGGAAAGTGGAGAAGACCTCATGAATCAGCATAAACCGGAACATGGCGACATTCCTGCACACGGCTTCTTCGGCCCCGAACCGATGACGGTCCTGACGGACGTTCTTCTGGCGGCAGTGGCCATCTTCTTTGGCGCGAGGATTTATGGCGTCTCCGCCGCCCCGGTTCACTTCTACTTTGCGTTGTCTTTCTTCCTGATCGCCCTGGGTGCGCTGGCGGGGGCGACGATCCATGCCATACGGCACACGTCCCTGGTATCCTGGGTGCCGCTTCTGTGGCGCATCACGGGGATCGCCGTGGGAACCTCCGTGACGGCCATGCTGGCCGCGACCTTTTACCACCTCCTCCCTGCCGACTATGCCGACCTGCTTCGGTGGACCGTCCTGGGCCTCTCGATCATCTATGCCGCCTGGATCTGGCGCGACTATCGCTTCCGAAACGTCATCGTCTTCTACTCCATCTGCATGGCTTTCGTCCTGGGGGCCATGGGGCTGAGCTACGTCTCGACGGGCTCACCGGGCGCGAAGCTCATCGCCGTCGGGATTCTCGTCAGCTTCGGCGCCGCCGCCGTCCAGCGCAGCGGATTCAAGCTGGCAAGGCACTTCAACCACAACGACATCTACCACGTCATCCAACTCATCGGACTGTACTGCTTCTATAAAGGGGCTCTCCTGCTGTAGTGCCGCTGTGCGTCCGTTCAACAGTAATTGGGGGATTGGGTATTGGGGGATCGGGCATCCGGATTCGGGATTCCGGAAGGTCGAATTAGGTAAGCCTTGCAGCTAGTGGCCGGAAATTCACAGGTCCGGTGAAATCTCGATTTTCATCAGATCCTCGGCCAGTGTCAGCGGGCCCTGCCAGG
>JAAXXJ010000214.1 GCA_013334545.1 Nitrospirota bacterium
TTTTGAAGGACCTTTTTGGTATCCTGCACCTGACATGAACGCCACCGAACGAGAGGGGAACACGGGCTTCAAAGGCATCATCACCGTGACCGTTCTCCTGCTGCTTTCCGCGGCAGCCATCCTTCTCCAGATCAAGTACCGCGGGTTCGAGGGTCCGCTCTCGGACAACCTTCTCATCCTCATCCTCATCAACGCGAACTTTCTGCTGCTTGCCTCGGTCATCTTCCTGATCGGACGGAGCCTCTGGAAGCTTTCCGTGGAGCGAAGGAGCAAGGTCCTCGGCGCAAAATTCCGCACCAAACTCGTCACTGCATTCGTCAGTCTCTCGTTCATCCCCACCATCCTGCTTTTTATCATTGGAAGCGGCATGTATACCCGGGGTATCGAGCGGCTTTTCAGCCTCCGGCTCGAGTCCGCGCTCCAGGGCTCGGTCTCGGTCTCCCAGTCCTATTACGACCGCTTGAAAAGCCAGGCCCTCGCCTTCGGTCGGCAGATCAGCCGGCAGATCGCCGATGAGCGGATGGCATCCCGCTTTGACGCGCCGGTGCTCAGAGAATATCTCCGAAAAAAGGCGGCAGAATACGGGATCGGCGCCGTCGAGCTCTTCGGTGAAGGACGGACGTCACTTGCCCGTGTCGTTACCGATCAGTTCCCCGGCAGGACCTTCACCGCGACGCCGGCAGAAGTCATCGCCCTCGCCTTTGCTTCCGAGGAAATGACGATGGTAAGTGACCTGGGCAAGAAAGGGGAGATCATCCGGGCAGTGGTGCCGCAGTATCCGGAGGACACGAACGGTCGCATCGCCGGTGCCGTGGCCGTGAGCTACTTTATCCCTTCGAGCCTCGCTCACAAGGTGGATGAGATCCAGGCGGGCTATGCCGAATATCGCTCAGCCTTCAAGAGCAAGGAGCTCCTGAAGATGTCCTACCGGCTGGGTTTTCTCGCCGTCATGCTGACGCTGCTGCTGGCGGCCATATGGGTCGCCCTCCGTGTTGCGGCGGGCATCACGGTGCCGATCCGCAAACTGGCGGAGGGGACCGTGGAACTGGCTCGGGGCAATCTGGAATACCGGATCGAGGACCAGTCCGGTGACGAGGTCGGGATGCTCGTGGCGTCGTTCAACCGGATGACCGCTGACCTCAAGGACTCCCGTGAGCGGCTTCAGCAGGAGGCCACCAACCGCGAGATCATCCTGACCAACATCGATGCCGGTGTCGTATCCATGGACCGCGCCGGAAGGATCACGACCATCAATCCGGCGGCGTCGCGCATCCTGGGGATCCAGGTCGGGGACGTGATCGGTAAACGGTACGACGAGGCCTTCGGGTTCATCGACCTGGGGCCCATCCGGAACCTCTTCCGGAGATTGGAAGAGGGGCACGGGAGAGCCGAGGAGGAGCTTTCGCTCATCGTACGGGGGCGGACGCTGATCCTTCGGATGCGTGTTTCGACGATCAGGGACGCTTCGGGAGCGTTCCTGGGGTCCGTCATCACCTTCGACGACCTGACGGAGCTCCTTCGGGCCAAGCAGGCCGAGACCTGGCAGGATGTGGCGCGGAAGATCGCCCATGAGGTGAAGAATCCCCTGACCCCCATCAAGCTTTCCGCCGAGCGGCTCCGGAAAAAATATCTCGAGAAGGCGCCGGACCTCGACCGGATATTCGACGAGTCGAGCCAGACGATCATCCAGCAGGTGGACGGGCTGAAGGGACTTCTGGACGAGTTCGCCGAGTTCGCCCGCATGCCCCGACCCAATCCCGTTCCCCAGCGGCTCGAACCCGTGATCGACAGTGTGATCCAGCTTTACGCCGCCGCCCACAAGGAGGTGCGGTTCGCGAAGGACATCCCGGCGGACCTTCCCGACCTTCCCCTTGATCAGGAGCAGATGAAACGGGTCTTCATCAATCTCTTCAAGAATGCCATCGAGGTCCTGGAGGGGGGCGGGGATATCCGGGTGACCGCGCGTTCCGCGGTTAACGACGGCATGGTGCGGATCGAGGTTGCCGACAGCGGTCCGGGGATATCGGTGGAAGACGTGTCGCGGCTCTTCGAACCCTACTTTTCCCGGAAAAAGAAGGGCGGAGGGCTCGGTCTCGCCATCGTCGAGCGGATCATTGCTGACCACAACGGCTCGATCCACGCCGAGCAGAATCAGCCCCACGGCGCCCGGTTCATCATGGAACTGCCATTGAAGAGATCGTAGCACCCGTGCGGAGCGCGGAGCATCGGGTCCTGCCTCTTTCGTTCCCGTTCCGCACGGCACACTTATCGTAAGGGAGGTTTTCGTTTGGATACTGCATCGATCGTTCTCCTGAGCCTGTTCGGGCTGTTCCTGCTGGTCAGACTCGTCGGCTACCTCGGCCGTCTCGGGATCAAACAGATCACGGCACGGGAGCTGGACCAGATGAAGGGCATGACCATGCTCGATACCCGCACGGACAAGGAGTACAAGCAGGGGCACATCCCCGGCGCCATCCATATCGAGCTGAGCGAGGTGGGGAACAAGGCGAAGAAGCTCCGAAAGGACAAGGACCTGGTTGTTTACTGTCAGAACGGGAACCGGAGCATCTGGGCCATCAAGCGTCTCATGGGCATGGGCTTCACCAGCCTCTATAATCTCAAGGGCGGCTATAGTGCCTGGAAGAGAATACATCGCTGATCTCAAGAGGGATTACCGGGCCAAGAAGCGCACCATCGAAAAACGGCTCGCCGAGTTCCGTGCCGTCTACGACCGGGGTGACGAAGCGATCTTCGAGGAGCTTTGCTTCTGCATCCTGACCGCGGGCAGCAGCGCCCGCATGGGCATGCTCACCATCGCCGCGCTCCGCGACATCCTCCTGACAGGAAGCGAAAAGGAACTGCAGCAGCGGGCAGGGAGGCACCGGGTGCGGTTCTGGCGCCTGCGACCGTCGTACATCCATTGCACCCGCGAGCACCTGAAGGAGACCTGCGGCCTGAGGCTCAGGGACCTGCTGGAGTCCTTTGAGGACCCGATCGCGCGCAGGGACTTTCTGGCGAAGAACAAGGCGATCAAGGGCCTGGGGTATAAAGAGTCGAGCCACTTCCTGCGGAACATCGGCTTCCGGGGCTACGCGATCCTGGACAAGCACATCGTGAACAGCCTCCGGGAGATGGGCGTGATCGGCAAACGGCTCAAGCCGACCAGCCGGAAAGGCTACCTGGCCATCGAGAGGAAACTTGCCCGTTTCGCCGAAGATATCGGCATCGACATGGACCACCTGGACCTCTTGCTGTGGTCGAGGAAGACGGGTGAGATACTGAAGTAGACAGTAGACGGCAAACGGTAGGCGGTAAAAGGGGGAGTGCCAAAATCCATGCGAAAACGGGCTGAAAGATTTGAGGATCTTGAGGTATGGCAATATGCGCATAAGCTTGTATTAGAGACATACAAAATTACCAGAGATTTTCCCGGGGAAGAGAAATTCGGGCTAACCTCTCAGATGCGAAGAGCAGGCGTATCTATAGCTGCAAACATTGCTGAAGGTTTTAAAAAGCGAGGTATGAAGGACAAAACGAACTTCTATAATATCGCACAAGGTTCTTTGGAGGAGCTCAGGTATTATTTTATCTTATCACATGATCTCGGTTATCTGAATGCACAGACGGATGCAATGGATAACCTGGATACGGTCGGGCGGATGCTGTATGGACTGATACATTCAATTGCGGTGAAATGATGTTTTTCCCTGTGTGCTGTTTGCCGTCTACTGTTTGCCTCTTAAGGAATGCCGGTGTCTGATCAAGGTCTCAAAAAAGCCGTCATCATTGGCGCGGCGCTCGGCGCGGTCATCACGCTCGGGGCAGCGATCGCCATGGATTATGTGCTGTCCAGTTCCCTGCAGGGTACGTGGCGGGACGCTGCGGTCAAGGACGTGACGAAGATGTTCGGCCCGGCCTGCGGCCAGAACTGGTTCGCCGTCACCCTCGTCCTCGTCGTGGTCATGGGATTCCTTGCCGGTTTCGGCGCCATGCTCGGCGCCATCGCCGGGACCATCATGAACCGTTTTTTCAAGCTTATTTTGAAATGACCCCCGCCTGATCCAGGTCTTTTCTCATAACAACAACCGTTACTTTTTCATTCCTACCATTGATTTCGGCAGACCTTCCACTCACATCTGCTCAAGTTCAGGTCCTGTCTGGAAGAGTATGTTTCAACCAGGAGACTTGTATTGTAACGGAGGGCAGATTTTCACCATCTTCACCTACTTTACTGCATATGAACGTTCCGGCTAAGCGGCGGGCCGCGCAGCGGACCGTCCGCTG
This sequence comes from Nitrospirota bacterium, assembly GCA_013334545.1. Lineage (GTDB taxonomy): Bacteria > Nitrospirota > UBA9217 > UBA9217 > UBA9217 > JAAXXJ01. The sequence continues at coordinate 4,285 of JAAXXJ010000214.1, forward strand.
CAACCGGCTGTTAGGCTTCCGATTCAAATCAACACCGAATCTACCGGCCGCCGCAACGATCTCGGCATTTCCTTTCCCCGGCCGAAGCGTACGACGAGATCGGGCCTCTGGTCACCCAACCCCAGGGCCTTGGCGAATTCGGGGCGAAGGCGGGACTCCTCGACAGGCTGGTTCACAAAGGCGTTCCGGATTCCTAGCGCTGTCGCTTGTAGCGCAAAGCGCTCATAACAGCGGCCTGCCTCAACCCAGTGATACTTGTCATCGACGTTCGATACGAACACGGCGATTCCCGCCGAACTGCGAATCTGGCGGGCGTACTTGTCGTTCTCCGGTTTGACGCGAAAGAACGCACGAAACAGCGGCCTTCCAAGCCAGCGTGGAGCTGGAGGACTTCCGGTTGATCGAGCCGTCAACCCATCCCCAGTTCGGATCGCTTCGCCATCACTGAAGCGAATCCAACTCTCCAGCTCGCTCACAAAAGCCGGGTTGTTGATCTGCATCGTATTGCCCTGAACCACATATTCAAGAACCTTTTCCATGGCTTCTCGTTCGGTCAGTAGGATGACCGCAACGCCATTCCCGGTTCCCGCTGCTTCGAGCAGTCGTAGTTCTTCCGGAGCCAGCGGTTTACCATCAAAGTCGGTTCGTGTGCATTGCCGATGGGGAATCGCTTTGAACAGAGGCGATTCTTCCGCCTTCGATCGTTCCAGCGCAGCCGTTATTACTCCGCCGGTAGTGCGACTGAATTCCGCTTTGCCCATGAAGCCGAATACCCTTGCCGCCTGGACGAGGTTCTCGGCAGCGCATCCCAGCGACACGAAAAGATGATGGTCATCCGGGTCAACCACTGGGGTACGCCGGGACAAATCCGGCAGGATCGCAATGGAACGATTCTCGAGCCGAAACCGCCAGCACTGTGTGTTGTGCCCGGACGGTGCCAGCGTGGCGTACCGGACGATTTCCTTCATCTGCGCCACCTCGTCGGATGGCGCCGCCTTCGTGTGGCACCAGATACTCCTGACGACTTCTTCGTAGTTCATTTCACTCTCCTCGCTTGTTTAGGCGTCGTCGGTTGACGTCTGCCATCCAACGAAGTCCCTAGCAGGGGCGGTAGCGATCAGCCCGTAGCACACAGGGATCAGCGCGTTCCAGGCCATGAACGACACGAGCCCCGCTCCCGAGAACACCCACCGGTCGAACAGCGCTGTGCACGCAGCGCCCGCGATACTGACCACGCCGTTCGCGACAAGAAGGTAGCGGATGAGGTTTGCGCGCCGACTGCCCCTGAATCCGGGAGAGACAAGCCACGTTGCGGCCCCCAGAGCTGC
>JAAXXJ010000519.1 GCA_013334545.1 Nitrospirota bacterium
CTGTTGCATCAAGGAGAAACCCATGAGACTGCCGATAAAACAACGAACATTACCGCTATTAACCTGGACGGGGGTCCTGCTCATCTTGTCGATCGTGCTGGCTGGCGAATCGCCCGCCTCCGGTCCATCCGGACCTGCCGCATCGTTGCCGCCGCGGGCGGAACAGGCGGTGTATCACCGCGCTGAACTGTGGAAGGTCCTGTCGGTGGTCGAGCACAGGACGAAGAATGAAAAGGTCCGGGAGAGGATGCGGGATAAGCTCTCCGCAATGAGCGACCGGCAGCTGCGCCTGGCAGCTTCGCTCTGCGAACGGATCGCCCGTGATGACGACAGCGCCGGGTCGGATATTGCGTTCTCGATCGTCGCGGCGCTGATCGTGTTATCGTGATCAGGTTGGAAAGAGGCGCATCGCAGGTGAATGCTGGCTGAAGACGGGTGCAACAGAATCAGTCCCGTCGTGCCTCGATCAGCTTCAATCGGGGTCCGTCCAGAGCGGAAGCAGGTCGTGATCGTCATCACCGGGATCACCACTATTACAACTATACGAACTATACGATCGAAGGGAGGTCTCTGCGATGAAGAACCTGCCGCACCTGCTCTACCATGTCGTTGTGATCATTATGTCTGCCGCCATTGCTCTGTCTCTTCCCCTTTTGGTCAGTTTTCTTGCGGGGAACTTCCTGGCGTTCTGGGCCTTTGTGGAGAACGAGAAGATATTTCTCGTCTCCATTGAGATCGCCGTTGCGGTCCTCCTGGTCCTATTCTTCAACCATATGACGAAGTATTGGCGGAAACGCGATCTCTCGCGTATGGCGAAGAGCGCGGGGCTGGCCTTGGTCGCCCATTCCCGGGGATTCTTTGCTCGGAAAAAAATGAAAGAGTTGAAAGAAAGGAACGGGTTCGGCAGGGACATCATGCTCATGGGCTCCACAGGATACCGGACCTTCGTGGACCCGGATGGAGACCTGCACCGCGTGCTGCAGAAGTGCCGCGGGGCCAAGATCATGCTCCTGGACCCGCTGCGGGAAGGCGCGATCGCGCGTGCGAAAAGCCTCGCCGATCCCGATATATCCCCGGAGATCTTCCGGGAGCAGATCATCCGGAGCATCGATTTTCTGAAAGGCCTCAAGGGGGCCCAGAAGAACATACGGCTCAAGCTCTATCAGGACATGCCTCTCTTGAAGCTGGCCATCCTCGGTGATACCCTCTGCGTGCGTCATTATCACACCGGTCTGCACGTGGACGAAATGCCGGAATACGTGTTCAGGCACGATCGTAACCCCGGCGGGCTGTACAACCCTTTCTATCAGTATTTTCTCAACCGGTGGAGCGATCCGGACATCCCGGAATACGACCTAGATACCGATGAGCTGGTCTACCGGGACCGGACGGGGACGGAGGTCCGACGGGAAAAGTTCAATGACATCACAATGGCCGTGGGAGAATGGGATGTTCCGGAAAAGTCAGGCTGCGCAGTACAGAACCTCGCCTTCGCTTTCGGAAGGGAGAAGGTCTATGCTTGAAAAAGTGACCAAGAGCGATGCCGAGTGGCGCAGGCTCCTGACGCCGGAGCAGTACCGGATCACCCGGGAGAAGGGGACCGAACGGCCCTGGTCGGGCCGCTATCATGATTTCAACGGGACCGGCGTCTACCTCTGCGTCTGCTGCGGCAGCCGTCTGTTCAGTTCTCGGGAGAAATACGCCGTCCCGGGGAAATGGCCGACCTTCTGGGCGCCCATTGCGCCGCGCAACGTGAAGACCCGGAGGGAGATTT
>JAAXXJ010000215.1 GCA_013334545.1 Nitrospirota bacterium
ATCAAATTTGCCAAAAGCCTTATGATTCAACTTGGAGTTCGTTTCAAGCAGATCAAGGTTCTTTCTTATACCCTCTTCACCCGATTTAATGAGGCCGTATTTTATCCTGGCAAAATTGTTGGAGCTCAGTGTCCATCCTTTCCATGGAACAGTACCCTCCTGCGAAAATGTATACCATCCGGGAATTGTATTTACCTGTTTATCACTTGTCAGTCCGGTAAAGTTCTGTGATAAATAGATTATAGAAGGTACTCCGCATATATCACCTGTCATATCCAGTTCAGTGGGATCGCGCATAAGGAGCTGTGCAGTATTGTAAACAGATGCAATCCCTTTAAATGTTCCATTTCCAGTCGGCATGGTTTCGCCTGAAAAAGTTGCTGCAGACCGGGTATATACTTCAATCTCGGAATTGCAGTCTGTCAGAATATTTTCTCCTGAGAATGTTCCGGCAGTTTTAAACTGTGTTCCTGTAATTGAGACATATTCAGACTGGTGCTTCCCATCAAGGAGCTCATCAATTGTAACGCTCACAGGCTCGATAGGAGCCGGAGTAAGACTATCCACTTTCACCTGGGCAGGCACGGAAACGCCATCCAGCGAAAGCACCACCTGATCATTATGGGCAATCTGCAGGCCCTGCGCCATCAGCTTCTTGCCCGACTGGATGCCGGGGTCGTCGGTGTAGCTCACCACCACGCCCGGGGCCTGGAAGCCAGGGGCGGCGACGCTGCGGATGCCCTTGCCGGCCATCAGCGCACGGATGCGGTCACCCGGCTGCTCCATCTGGGCCTGGCGTGCTTCGGGCTGCTTGCCTGGGGCACCGGCTGGCTCGCTGACGATTACAAAGAGCTGAGCCACATCGGCTTCTCCATGCACGGCTGGCTCGGAATCGGTACCGCGGTCTTCACCGGCCTGCGCCTGCTCTATGGATTCGCGGGTCCTCGCCCCGTCCGTTTCTGGAACTGGCTCCCCGTAACGCCCGCCCGCCTCGATCTTGTCTGGGAGGACCTGCGCGGCCTGTCCCAGCTCCAGCTGCCCGACCGCGAGCCCCGGCAGGGGCTTGCCGCCGTGGTAGAATCATTCGGGTTGGCGGTCTTCACGTTCCTGTCCGGTACGGGCATCGCCTTGTTCCTCTACCTCGAGCCCGGGACAAAGGCGCGTGGGACCATGCACTTCGTCAAGGAGCTGCACGAAGCAGGCGAGGTGCTGATACCGCTGTTCATCAGCGTACACGTCGGAGCGGTCCTTATGCATGCCTTGACCGGCCGGCATCTCTGGAGAAAGATGCTTTTCCTGCGTGATCCATAAATCCAGCACCGGCGTATGCAGCTCCTTGCCGCAGCCATCGGAACTGTTACCATGAAAACACGTGCGAGATCCATCATTGTCCTGTGTGCCTCATGCCTCTTCGCCCTCCTGTTCTCCTCCCTTGTCAGGGCCACGCCCGACTATGCCAAGCAGACCGGCTACGAATGCGGGAAGTGCCATGTCGATGTCATCGGCGGAGGCAAGCTGACGCCTGTCGGCGAGGCCTTCCTCGAGTCCCAGAAAGCGAAAGGCCAGTACCGCCAGCTCTCGACGACCCAGCACGTCATACGCCTGTTCGTCGGCTATCTGCACACGCTGACGGCTATCGTCTGGTTCGGGACCATCATGTACGTCCACGTACTTCTGAAGCCGGCCTACGCGTCGAAAGGACTTCCCAAGGGCGAACTCCGGCTCGGCTGGCTGTCCATGGCGACACTCCTCGTGACCGGTACGCTCCTGACCATCGCACGCATGCCGAACCTCGCGGCCTTCACCACGACGCGCTTCGGCATCCTGCTGTCCATCAAGATCGCCCTCTTCCTCGTCATGCTGACGAGCGCGTTCATCGTGACGGTCTTTATCGGGCCGAAGATGCGGCAGCGGCTCAAAAGCCCCGTGGCGGCCTGCCTCTCCAAGGAAATGACGATGGAACAGCTGCTGGCCTTCGACGGCAAGGAGGGTCGGCCCGCCTATATCGCCTATAAGGGAATGGTCTACGACATCACGAACAGCAGGTTCTGGAAGAACGGCCAGCACATGGTGAAGCACCACGCCGGCACGGACCTGACCGACGTTCTGAAGAACGCGCCTCATGGTGAGGACAAGGTGCTCGCCATGCCGCAGGTGGGCATGTGCGTCGCGACCGACCGAAAACCGGAAAAGCCTCTCTACGAGAAGGTTTTTTACTTCTTCGCCTATATGAACCTCGCACTCGTCTTTGTCATTATCTTCGTTATTTCTCTCTGGCGCTGGTGGTAAAACCGTTGAGAGCTCGGGTCGCGAGCATGGACCGGCCAATGCGGTCAGGGCCGACCTCCAGCACCTTCGCCATGCCGGCCCTGCCATCCTGTTAGCGACAAAATTCAGATCAAAATTTTGCTTGATTTTCTTGTTCTTTTATGAAAAAATGCGCCCCGTTGCTCCGGACCTTCCCCATCAATTCTCGATCGCTTTCAATATCGTTTTTCAGGAGGAACTATGAAACGGAACATACGTGCAATAATGCTGCTGTTGATGCTGTTCCCGGTGCTCCTGTCGTGCCTTGCGACCCAGGCCATGGCCGCCGGAGAGCCCCAGAAGCAGATCAAGACAACGCTCAGCGCCAGCGACTGCGGCAAGTGCCATGAAACGCAGGCCGCCGACATCGAATCGGCCGGCACCAAGCACAAGACCTCGGTCAGTTGTCAGGACTGCCATACGGGCCACCGCCCCGCGTCAAAGAACAACATCCCGGCCTGCTCCAACTGCCATCAGGGCAAACCGCATTTTGAACAAAAGGTATGCCTGTCGTGCCATACGAATCCGCACACGCCGCTCAAGGTGACCTTCAAAACGCCGATGACTGAACCCTGCCTCGCCTGCCACTCATCGCAGATCAAACAGCTGCGCGAGAACAAGAGCAAGCACTCGGCCAAGAACTGCACGGACTGCCACGATGTGCACCGCAAGATACCGCAGTGCACGCAGTGCCACAAGTCCCATTCCGCGGACATCACGGCCGCCGACTGCAAGAAATGCCATAAGGCGCATATGCCGAAAATCGTGACCTATGCGTCCGATGTCCCATCGAACTACTGTGCCGCCTGCCACAAGACAGAGTTCGATTTGCTGAATGCGAAAAAGACCAAGCACAGCACGCAGTCCTGCGCCGCCTGCCATCAGGACAAACACAAGATGGTCCCGAACTGCAAGGACTGCCACGGCGACAAGCATCCGGCGGGCATCATGGCCAAGTTCCCGAAGTGCATCGAATGCCACAAGAACCCGCATGACCTGAACAACTGGACCGCCGCGCCGGCAGCCACGAAGGAAGCGGCGCCGAAGAAAAAGCCGAAAAAGCAGTAAGAGATCGCCGTTCGACCGATCACCTGCAGGAGGGCCTTAGCGATAAGGCCCTCCTTTTTTATTCAACCTCCGGCGTCCCTCTCTCTCCTCCCTGCCCTGTATGACACAGGTCATATCCCTTCCTGTTCCTTCGTGGTATATAGTGATCATGAAAAAAGTGGGCCTGACAACGTGGCGACGCATCTCCCAGGTCGCGTTCATTCTGTTCGTCTTCCTGATGCCGGTGCTGAACATCCTGCGCATCGATTCGGACACCCATGAGCTCATCCTGTTCGGCACGTCCTGGAGCTTCGGCATCCAGCCGGAATATTTTACGGACAGGACACCGCTGGGCGCATTGCATATCGCTGGCCAGTTCTTCCTGAAGGGCATCCTGCCGTGGGTCCTGTTCCTGGCAATCTTCCCGCTGCTCGGCTGGCTCACCGGAAGGCTCTTCTGTGGGTGGCTCTGCCCTGAAGGCGCACTGTTCGAGCTGTCGGACTTCCTGACGCTCAAGCTCACCGGCAGGAGGAACCTCTTCGGGAAGCGCCCGAGCGATCCGGTGAACGCGAAAGGCAATCCTCTTCTCTACGGGGCCATTGCCGTCCTGAGCGCCGTTGTCATCCCCCTGGCGGGCGGGATCGCCCTGACCGGATATTTCGTGGCGCCCAAGACCGTCTGGCACCAGGTCATGACCGGAGAGCTCACCTTTGGCGTGAAAGCGGGCATCATCGGCGTTGCCATCTACATGCTCATCACATCCATCGTCGTGCGCCATATCCTCTGCCGGTACGTCTGCGCGGCCGGGCTCATGCAGATGCTCTTCGGCTGGATCAGCCCGGTGTCCCTCAGGATCAAGATGGACACGAACCGGATCTCGGTTTGCACGGACTGCAAAGGCTGCGACCAGTCCTGCTTCATGAACGTGACGCCCCGGAAGAACAAACGTGACATATCGTGCGTGAACTGCGGCGCCTGCATTGTGGCGTGCAACAAGGAGCTCGGCACAGGCAAGGGCCTGTTCCATCTCGGCTTTGGCAAGGGCTGCGCCCTGCCGGAGGAGAACTGTAGGAGCCTTGCATCCTCAAAAACCATCAGTGTGTGACACCAATCCGCCACAGAGCTCACAGAGAGAACAGAGAGAAAGGACCATCGGAGCCGCCCGTTGGTCTTCTCGCAGCATGCATATCTCGGCGACCTCGGGGTGCTCAGTGGCAAGAAAAGAGGCTAGAAAATGGAAACCATCGACCTGAAGAAAGTAGCGAAGTTCTACCCCGACCGCATCTCCCGCGAGATGCTGAAGGACAGCCCGGAGATGCGCATCGCCCTCATGTGCCTCAACCCCGGCCAGAAGTTGGACCCCCACAAGGCGCCGCTCCGGCTGCTGATGTACTGCGTCGAGGGCAAGGGCACCTTCACCGTGGGTGACGAGAAGATCGTGGCAGACGAGAAGACCTGCATCCCCTGCGACCCGAACGTTCCACATGGCTTTGCTGCGGACCAGGGAGAAAAACTGGTCGTCATGGCCGTCGTGACGCCGGTGGAGTAAAGCCCGCACACGCGATGCCATCTCTGTGTTATTATAAGAAGCAGGCGGCAGGTCCGCCTGCTTTTTTCATTCTTTCTCGAAGGAGGTCATCTATGGACGAGCATGTATGCGGTTTGCGGGTGGGACAGAGCGTGCCGGATCTCAAGATCGAGACGTTCGATCCGGTCAAGGCCGATTTCGGCGAGGTCGATATCGCGGCGCTGGGAAAGGCGGGCAAGTGGACGGTGCTGTTCTTCTACCCGGCGGACTTCACTTTCGTCTGAGCGACCGAGTTCTCCGCTCTGGCAGAGCGGTACGAGGAGTTCAAGAAGGAGGGCGCCGAGGTCGTCACGGTCAGCCGGGACACCAAGTTCGTGCATCTTGCCTGGCAGCGGGACGAGAAACTGCTTGAGAAGTTCAAGAACCAGATGGGGTCGGACCCGACGGGCAGGATCTGCCGCCTGTTCGGCGTACTCGACGAGGCTTCGGGCCTCTCGCTTCGGGGGACGTTCCTGATCAGCCCCCAGGGGACGATCATGAACAGCGAAGTGAACTTCTACAACCTTGGCAGGAACGTCGAGGAGATCCTCAGGAAGATCATAGCGAACAAGCATCTCGCCGCGAACCCTGCCGAGGCCTGCCCGGCACAGTGGAAGAAGGTAGGTGACATCACGCTGAAACCGTCCGCCAAGATGGTCGGGAAGGTATCG
>JAAXXJ010000008.1:0-8066 GCA_013334545.1 Nitrospirota bacterium
GTCCTCTTGAGGAAGGCGCCGAGCATGACCATGTTGGCGATGCGGATATCCCCGAGTTCTTCGGCGATGTCGTTGGCCCGGATCTCGATGCGATGGAGGTCGTTCCGCGTCGGGGGCTGCTGCACCAGGGAGGTGTTCAGGAAGAGGTCTCCGGACAGCTTGATCCTCGGCTCGAATTTCTTGAATGATGCCTCGTTCAGGATGAGCATCGCCGATGGGTTTTGGACCAGAGGCGATCCGATCTCCCGGTCAGCAATGATGACCGTGCAGTTCGCGGTGCCGCCGCGGATCTCGGCGCCGTACGAGGGGAACCAGGTCACATGCTTTCCTTCGAGCATTCCCGCGTGGGCAAGAAGTTTCCCGACCAGCAGCACCCCCTGCCCGCCGAATCCCGCTATCATGACGTCCTGGTACATGGCTATGCAGTATCCTTGTCTTCCTGATCCGTTACCCCTGACCCGCGGCCGGTGTCTTTATACACTCCCAGCGGGTAGTGCTTGATCATGCTGTTCCTGACCCACTCGGCGGCCTGCAGCGAGGTCATGCCCCAGTCAGTGGGGCACAGGGAAAGCGCCTCGACAAAGGAGAACCCCCTTCTGTCCACCTGGTTCAGGAATGCCTTCATGATCGCGCGCTTCGCGGTGATCACGTTCTTCGGGGAATCGAGGGAGACGCGCTCAATATAGACCGGCCCTTCCAGTGTCGCGAGCATCTCGCTTACGCGAAGCGGATTGCCCGCAAGCTGCGGGTCGCGTCCGGCAGGCGTCGTGGTGGTCTTCTGGCCGGCGAGTGTGGTCGGCGCCATCTGGCCGCCGGTCATACCGTAATTCGCATTGTTCACGAAGATCACGGTGAGGTTCTCGCCCCGTGCAGCCGCATGGACGATCTCCGCAGTGCCGATGGCCGCAAGGTCGCCATCACCCTGGTAGCAGAAGACGATGGTGTCCGGACGCGAGCGCTTCATGCCCGTTGCGATCGCCGGCGGCCTTCCGTGGGGCACCTCGACCATGTCGATATCGAAGTAGTCGTAGGCGAATACCGCGCATCCCACGGGTGCGATGCCGATGGTCCGGTCGCGGATATCAAGCTTGTCGATGCACTCCGCCACGATCCGGTGAAGCACCCCGTGACTGCAGCCGGGACAGTAGCGGAACGGTTTGTCCTTGAGACATGCGGGTCTTTCGAAAACTTTTTTCATCGTCATAGTCATCGTGCGCGGCAAAAACCCCTTGACATTCAGCCCGTCTGTCTGTTATTGTATCGCTCGTTCAAGCGGCCCGCATGATGCCGAGGTAGCTCAGTTGGTAGAGCAGAGGCCTGAAAAGCCTCGTGTCCGCAGTTCGATTCTGCGCCTCGGCACCACTCTTCTCTTCTTTTCCCCTCACATCATGCTTCAACGAAGCAACCATCAATTGATTGAAGCTCCCTGCAGCAAGCTGCAGGGAATCTTTGATCCTCAAGGTAGTACTGTTTATGCTAATTCTAATCGCTCGCTAATCCGCAGCCAGTTAGGGGGAATGCGCTCGCTCCTGGATTCAACCGGCAGTCGTGAGTTGTTCTCCTGATTCCTGACGCCCTATTCCTTCTCGAACAGCCCCAGTTGCAGCATCTTCTCGCCCGGGAACGGCACCGGGTAATCGCCGCAAAAGCACGCGACGCAGTAGTTGATCGGCCGGTCGACCACCTTCCTCACGCCATCCAGGGTGATGTACCCCAGGGTGTCCGCGGTGATGTATTTCCGGATCTCCTCGATGTTATGCGACGACGCGATCAGTTCCTGCCGCGTCGGCGTATCGATCCCGTAGTAGCACGGGAACATGGTGGGCGGCGAGCTGATGCGCATATGGATCTCCGATGCGCCCGCGTTCCTGATCATCTTGATGATCTTCTTGCTCGTTGTCCCCCGTACAATGGAGTCATCAACGACCACGACCCGTTTGCCTTTCAGGACGTCCTTGACCGGGTTGAGCTTGATCTTCACACCGAAGTGCCTGATGGCCTGGCGGGGCTCGATGAAGGTCCGTCCAACATAGTGGTTCCGGATCAGGCCAAGCCCGAAGGGGATCCCCGCCTCCTCGGCATAGCCCAGCGCGGCGGGAACGCCCGAGTCCGGCACCGGGATCACCACATCCGCCTGCACGCTGGTCTCCCGCGCGAGCTGCCTGCCGAACTCCTTCCGGATGGAATAGACGTTCTGGCCGAATACATAGCTGTCCGGCCGCGCGAAATAGATGAACTCGAAGATGCAGTGTGACGGCGCCTCCCGTTTGAACGGGAAGGTCGATTGGATGCCTGAACCGTTGATGACGACCATCTCGCCCGGTTCGATCTCCCGGATATACGTGGCCTCGATCAGATCGAGTGCGCAGGTCTCCGAGGCGAGAACGTACGCGCCGCCCACTTCGCCCAGTACCAGCGGACGGAACCCGTGCGGATCGCGCACGCCGATGAGCTTGTCCTCGGCGAGCAGCAGCAGGCTGTAGGACCCCTGCACATGCTGAAGAGCGTCGACGATCCGCTCGTTGAGGTTCGACAGGCGTGATTGCGCGATGAGATGGATGACCACCTCGCTGTCCATCGTCGACTGGAAGATGGACCCATACGCTTCAAGCTCGGCCTTCAGGATGCCGGCGTTCACCAGGTTCCCGTTGTGCGCGATGGCCAGTCCGCCCATGGCAAAATTGACGAGGATGGGCTGGATGTTGATGCTGGTGCTGTCCCCGGTCGTCGAATACCGGTTGTGGCCGATGGCTGCATGGCCGGACAGCTTCTTGATGCGGTCCTCGGTGAAGATGTCCGCAACAAGCCCCATGGACTTCTCGCTGTAGAGCTTCTTGCCGTCCGAGGACACTATGCCGGCGGATTCCTGGCCCCTATGCTGGAGGGCATAGAGCCCCAGATAGGTCAGGTTCGCGGCATCGGCATGGCCAAAGATCCCGAACACCCCGCATTCTTCATGGAACTTGTCGTACATAGTGTCCGCGATCACCCGGACCCGGGAAGGCGGATCGCAACGACCGATCCGTCGAGATCGCCCTTCCCGGTCCGTGAGCTCATCGCCCCTTCTTCCCGAAGACCCGCTTGAAGATATAGTCCACTTTTTTGATCATATGTTTGAGGTCAAAACAGCCGTCGATTTCCCTTGCTGTCAGATGCCGACCGATGTCGGGATCGCCCTTGAGCCGGTCTGCGAACTCACCGCCCTGCTTCCAGACCATCATGGCGTTCCGCTGCACGAATTTATATGCCTGTTCCCGCGTGAGCCCCTTGCCCACCAGCGCCAGCATCACTGTTTCGGAATGGAACAGGCCGCGCGATATCTCCATGTTCCGCTCCATATTGGCGGGATACACGATCAGCTTGTCCACAAGCCTGGTGAACCGCGCCAGCATGTAGTCCAGCAGGATGGTGCTGTCGGGAATGATGATGCGTTCGACGGACGAGTGGCTGATGTCCCGCTCGTGCCACAGGGCTACGTTCTCGAGCGCGGCGAGCGAATTCGCCCGGACCACCCGAGCCAGGCCCGAGAGGTTTTCGGCCGAGATGGGGTTCCGTTTGTGCGGCATTGCCGAGGACCCTTTCTGTCCCTCCGAGAAGTACTCCTCGGCCTCGAGGACCTCGGTCCGCTGGAGATGCCGGAGTTCAACGGAGAATTTTTCGATCGACGAAGCAATGAGTGCGAGCGCCGTCAGGTACTCTGCGTGCCGGTCACGCTGCACCACCTGCGTCGCCGCAGGCTCCGGCGTGAGCCCGAGCTCCCTGCAGACATACCGCTCCACAAAGGGGTCGATATTGGCAAAGGTCCCGACGGCGCCCGAGACCTTTCCGACACTGGCAACCTTGCGCGCACTGATCATGCGGTCCAGGGCCCTGCCCATCTCCTCATACCAGAGCGCCATCTTGAGCCCAAAGGTGACCGGTTCTGCATGGACGCCGTGGGAACGGCCGATCATGACCGTGTCCTTGTACTGGAAGGCCTTTTTCCTGAGCACGGTGCGCAGGGTCTTGATATCATCGATGAGGATGTCGGCTGCCTGCTGCATGAGGTAGGCGAGCGAGGTGTCGAGCACATCGGAGGAGGTGAGGCCGAGGTGGATGAACCGGGAGTCAGGCCCCACATGCTCGCCGACAGCGGTGAGGAAGGCGATGACATCGTGCTTCACTACCTTCTCGAGCTCATCGATCCGTTTGACGTCAAAGGCCGCTTTTTTCTTGATCGCGGCGAGGGACCGCGCAGGGATCAGGTCGAGCTTGGCGTTCGCCTCGCAGGCAAGGATCTCGACGAGGAGCCACGTGCGGTAACGGCTTTCGGGCTCCCAGAGACTGGTCATGGCAGGCCTGCTGTAGCGAGGTATCATCAAGTTCTCCTGTCAGCGTCGGGTCATGCCTGTACGAGCCGGGACATCCGCTCGAAGGCCGTTTCGTCAGGCGCTAGGAGGGTGAAATCGATCGTGTGGACCCCAGCCCCTTCCGCGAGCCCTTCCCGGACGGCGGCAAGGGCGGCATCGCTCTGCCCAGCTCCCGCGGGAAACAAGTCCAGGGCAGCACGGGCAATCCCGGCATTGACCGAACTCGCCGCGGCGACACGGGCGGCGGCGCGCAGTGACTCCGGAGACGCTACTGCCCGCGGTCCGAGCCCGACCATGAAGATCTTGTCGGCAGGGACCTTCCCTTTCGAGGTCAGCAGGGCGACCTCGCCGAGGACTCCCCGCATTTTTTTCTGGATGATGAGATGGGAAAGGGCGCCGCACAGGAGCCAATCCAATGCACCGGCGGTACCTTTCAGGGGGCGAACATCCTCATGGAAGCCGACGATCACGGCATCGGTCTCCAGGTCCTTGATATCGTGCATAAGTACTCTCAGAACCACCTTGGTGCCCTTTTCGCGTCAACGGAGGTTCTTCGCGTCCACTTTGCCCGCCATGCGTGCGACGCTGTCGAGGATGCCGTTGACAAAGGCGCCGGACTCGTCGGTCCCGAACTTCTTGGCAAGCTCGATGGCCTCGTTGATCGTCACGCTCGGAGGGATGTCCCTCCGGTAAAGGATCTCGTAGGCTGCCATGCGGAGCACGTTGCGGTCAACGATGGCCATGCGCTCGAGGGTCCAGTTCTTGGCGCAGGCGAGGATCTTCGCGTTGATGCTTTTCAGGTGCTTATGGGTCCCTTTCACGATCTCCTCGGTGAAGGCACGCACCTCATCATCCGGTTCGTACTCCGTCCAGAAGCGTTTGAAGAGAGTGGCCGTCGGCTTTTCCTTCCGAATGTCCAGCTGGAACAGTACCTGGAGCGCGTATTCCCTGGCCTTCCTTCTCTTCATTCCCTCACCGCGGAGCAATGCATGTCGATCGTGGGCATCCCGCTGCTACAGCTGCTTCATCAGGTTGGCCATCTCGATGGCAGAGAGGGCGGCGTCCCACCCCTTGTTACCGCTCTTCGTGCCGGCACGTTCGACGGCCTGCTCGATCGTGTCGGTCGTCAGCACGCCGAAGACGACGGGGAGTCCCGTTTCCATCGAGACCGCGGCAATGCCCTTGCTCACTTCGGCGCTCACGTACTCGAAATGCGGCGTTGCCCCGCGGATGACCGCGCCGAGACAGATGACGGCGCTGTATTTTTTCGACCGGGCCAGCTGCTGTGCGACCAGGGGGATCTCGTAGGCACCCGGCACCCGCACCACTTCGATGTCCGCGTCGGACGCGCCGTGCCTGGACAAGGCGTCAACCGCGCCATCGAGCAGGCGCGCGGTGATGAAATCATTGAACCGCGACGCGACGATCCCGAACTTGAACCCTTTCGCGCTCAGATCTCCCTGGACGATCTTGGGCATGAGAACCTCCGTAATGTATGGAACATGTGCGAAACGCACAATAGCGATACGACCTATCTGCTCTGTTAAACTTTCTCTAACATGTGTCCCATCTTGCTCTTCTTGATCTTGAGGTACTGGAGATTCTTCGGGTGCGGATGCATCTCGATGGCCACCCGCTCCACCACCGTCAGGCCGTAGCCTTCGAGGCCGATGATCTTCTTGGGATTGTTCGTCAGGAGGCGGAGCTTGCGGACGCCGAGGTCGCGAAGGATCTGGGCGCCGACGCCGTAATCCCGGAGGTCGGCCTTGAATCCCAGGGCGAGGTTGGCCTCCACGGTGTCCTTGCCCTTGTCCTGGAGCTCGTAGGCCTTGAGTTTGCCCTCAAGGCCGATCCCGCGGCCTTCCTGGCGCATATAGAGGATGACCCCCTTGCCTTCTTCGGATATCATCTGCATGGCGTTATGAAGCTGTTCGCCGCAGTCGCAGCGGAGCGAACCGAACACATCACCGGTAAGGCACTCGGAATGGACCCGGACCATGACCGCGTCTTCGGGCTTGATTTCGCCCTTCACCAGCGCGACATGGCTCTGGCGGTCGATATCGTTGGCATAGAGGATAGCCGTGAACTCATCGCCGTAGACCGTGGGGAGCTTGGTGACCGCCACCCTGCGGACCAGGGACTCCTTCCTCACCCGGTAGGCGATCAGGTCCTTCACGGTGACGATCTTCATGTGGTGCTTTTTCGAGAACTCGACGAGCTGCGGGACGCGTGACATCGTCCCGTCATCGTTCATGATCTCGCAGATGACCCCCGCAGGATTGAGGCCGGCGAGCCTCGCCAGGTCCACGGAACCCTCGGTCTGGCCCGCGCGCTGCAGCACGCCTCCCGGCCGTGCCCTGAGCGGGAAAACATGGCCGGGACGGGCAAGGTCCTCGGGGCCCATCTTGGGATCGATGGCAGCCTTGATGGTCGTTGCGCGGTCAGCCGCGGAAATGCCCGTCGTCACGCCTTTCTTTGCCTCAATGGAGATGGTAAAGGCCGTCCCGAAGGACGACGTGTTGTCCGTGGTCATCATGGGGAGCTGGAGGTGCTCGACACGCTCCGGCGTGAGCGAAAGGCAGATGAGCCCCCTTCCGTGCATGGCCATGAAATTGATGGCCTCCGGCGTGACCTTCTCGGCAGCCATGGTCAGGTCGCCCTCGTTCTCCCGGTCCTCGTCGTCGACAAGAATGACCATCTTCCCTTTTTTTATGTCCTCGATGGCCTCTTCGATGGTATTGAACTTCATGGAATGATCACCTCGTGTTCTCTCGCTCCGCGCGACCGTATCAGGCAAACCCGCTCTTTTTCAGGGCATCCAGGCTCACGCCCCCCTCCATCCGTCCGGCGAGGAGGCGCTCCACGTACTTGCCGATGATGTCGGATTCCAGATTTACGCTGTCGCCGGCTGTTTTGAAGCCCAGCGTCGTGAGCTTCGCGGTATGGGGGATCATGGCGATGGCAAAACCCGCGCTATCCACGTCGGCCACGGTCAGGCTGATGCCGTCGATGGCGATGGAACCCTTCTTGATCACGTACCGGAGGACCGAAGCGGGCACGTCGATGAAGATGCGCCAGCCGTTCCCCTCTTCCCGTTTCTCGCGGACGCGCCCCACGGCGTCCACGTGTCCGGTGACCAGGTGCCCGCCGATCCGCGCGGAAAGCTGAAGGGCGCGCTCAAGGTTCACTTTTCTCCCTGCCTGAAGATCACCGAGGTTCGTAACCCTGAGGGTCTCCACGGCAACATCGGCGGAGAACTCTGTGCTGTTCATCTGGACGACGGTGAGACAGACGCCGTTCACGCAGATGCTGTCGCCGAGCGCCGTCCCATCCAGCACCTTCGCGGCGGAAAGGGTCAGACGGGCCGCACCAGCCTCGCGCCGGAGCGCCTTTACCGTACCCAGCTCTTCAATGATCCCCGTGAACATGCGGCCTCGCGGCTACTTCAGCAACGGCAGAAGCACGATCTCGATCCTGCGGTTCTTTGCCTTGCCTTCATCCGTATCGTTCGGGGCAAGAGGTTGATATTCCGAGTAGCCCGTTGCCGAGAGCAGCTTTGGGTCCAGCCCGCCCTCTTCCTGGAGATACCGTACGACCTGCGTGGCACGGGCAACGGACAATTCCCAGTTCGTGGGATACTGCGTCTTCAGCTGTCCGCCGATGGGGACGTTGTCGGTATGTCCTTCCACGCGGACGCGCTTGTCCAGTGATTTCTTG
>JAAXXJ010000008.1:8076-26615 GCA_013334545.1 Nitrospirota bacterium
TCGACGGGAACTTCTCGACAAGGCCGGCGCCGATCGGCACGTTGTCCGTGTGGCCCTCCACCTGGATCCGCTTGTCCTTGACATCCTTCAGGATCGTAATGACCTTGTCCAGGACTTTCTTGCCCTCCCTGCTCACGTCGGCGCTGCCCGACGCGAAAAGGATCTTGTCCACTAAGGTCATGGTCAACCGGTTCTTCATCTCCGTCAGCTGGATCTGGCCTTCCTGGATCTCCTTCTCGAGCTTCTTCTGGAGGTCCTCGTAGGTCTGCGTCGCCTTCTCGAGCTGTTCGGCCTTCTGGGCCTTCGGCGACAGTTCGCTGACCCTGTCCTGAAGCCCCTGATTTTCCTTTCTGAGCGTCTCGTTATCCGCCGTAAGGCCCTTCACCTGGTTCCTGCACGTATTCGCCTGCACCACCGTTTCATCACGCTGCTTCGCGCAGTCGGCGAGGTCGCTCACGACCTTGGTGTGCTCGGCGGTCGGCACTCCGCAGGCAGACAGTAAAAAAATAAGGGAAATTAACGGAAAAACCAGCGATTTTTTCATGGCAAGTTCCTCGTTGAGAGAGACATGACTGGTCTGATTTTTTAGCACGGTTATAATAACGGTAGGATGATTTAATGTCAAGAATATTTCTGGTAAATAGCGGAGTTACGGCCTACAAAGAGCTTAGATCCGTTCAAAGCAGGGTATGCAGACGATCTTTCCTCCCTTCACCCGCCCGCGAGACTCCATGAAGCGCTCGCCGCACTGGGCGCAGCGAACGGAGGCCCGTATCTTCGCCTCAGCGGGAGGGTGTGCTGCAACCGGTTCGATGTTCAGGAATTCCTTTTCGTCCGCCCTGAGGATCGCGGCGGTCTTCTCCATCTTGAACTGATCCATTTCGCGGGAGACATCCTCACCGGCATCCTGCCGCTTCTTGAGTTCGGGGTACCGTGCATCGTTCTCGAACCCCCGGTAGTTCTCGGAAATGCGCACACCTTTGCCTGTCGCGCGGTTGTAAAAGGTATAGACGTGTTTGCCGTAATCGCGGAAGATCAGATTTCCTTTCCCGAACGTGGCGCCGGTGATGAACTGGATCGCGTCCACGGCGCAGGAGTCGTTCTCGACAACGGCAACGAGCTCTTCGTCGTGCGGCCGGTCGGCCTTGAGCTCACGAAGCGCTGCCTTCGCCACACGGTACCCCAGGGTCAATCCCGTGCAGAGATGGCCATGGAACTGGACAGCATCGCGAAGATCGGGATCGAACTGATCGGACATGGGAAGACCTCCAATAACTTTGTAACCACGGATAAAAACGGTAACGACAAAACCTTTCACCGCAGAGGACGCAGAGAGCGCAGAGGATAGACGGGAATCTGGTTTGTGTGTAATTCACAACAAGCAGTTTTCTTCAATTCTCCGCGTACTCTGCGATCTCTGCGGTAAAACTCCTATTTTCTCAGCACGAGCTTCGCCGCAAGGATGGCCTTGGCGCGCTTCAGGTGCGCCTTGACCGTCTCGCTGTCGTCCATGGCAAGATGGATCTCCCGGGCGATCTCCTCCTCGCCCGCGGCGCTCGCTTTTTCTGCCCACTCGCGGTAGCTTGCCACATGGGAATCATCGTGCTCGATCCAGTGGTCGAGCATCATCTGCAGCTTGCGCAGATCTTCGGTCCCCTCGACCGCGTGCTCATGGTCATGGCCGTGTCCGTGGCCGTGTGAATGTCCCTTGTGCATGTCGTCCTCTCTCCCTTCGAAGTGGTGGGTATGTCCAATATGGCCGTGCTGGTGATAGTGCTTTGTCTCGCTCCCGCCATGTACATGCCCGGGGTCTCCATCATGGCCATAGGGGTGCTCATGCTCATGCCCGTGCTGATGGACATGAGTTTCCGAACCATGACCGTGTTCGTGCGTATGCTCATGCAGATGACGCTGGAGTGAAAGCGGAAGTTCGAGATTGTTCTCTTCCAGAAGGTTTTTGTTGGACAGGATATCCTCAGCCGGGCCGTCTGCTGCCACGACACCGTCACGTATCACGATACAGCGGCGGCAAACATCGAAGATCATGTCAAGATCATGGGATGCGATAATCTTGGTATGCGTGAACCCCTTCAGCAGGTCGATGAGCGTTCTCCGGGAGCGGGGATCGAGGTTCGCCGCCGGCTCGTCCATGACAAGGATGTCCGGGTCCATGGCAAGGACCGATGCGATGGCTGCGGCGCTCTTCTGGCCGCCCGAAAGGTGGTGCGACGGCTTATCCCTGAGCGCAAGGCTGTTTACCGCGGTGAGCGCTGATTTGACCCGCTCCAGTACAAGCTCCGGCGACATGCCCAGGTTGAGCGGCCCGAAGGCGACGTCATCGAATACAGTGGGCATGAACAGCTGGTCGTCGGGATTCTGGAAGATAATGCCGACCTTGCGCCGGATCTCCTGCCGTGTGCCCTTCTGCAGCTTCAGGTTCCCAATCGTGATGGTGCCCGAAGTCGGCAGGATGTGGCCGTTCATGTGCATAAGGATCGTTGATTTGCCGGCGCCGTTTGCACCAACGATGCCCACCGCCTCGCCATGCGTGATCCGGAACGTGACCCCCCTGAGCGCTTCAGTCCCGTCGGGATAGTGGAAGAACACATCGCTGAAGTCAACGAAATGGTGGCTCATCCCCGCCCTCCCTGCAGCAAGCGCCCGATCAGCTCCGGCACCGGAACCAGCCGAAAGACCGCAAGTGCGGCGACGGTGAGCACCAGGAACAGCAGGTCAGCACCGCCGATCGCCTGCCGCTTCATTGACGGCATATCGCCGGAGAACCCGCGGGAGAGCATGGCGCTATAGATCCGCTCCGCCCGCTCCACGGTCCGCAGGAAGAGCATGCCAACGATGCGAACCGTTGTCCGGGCGTCGCTGCCTCGTTTTCCAAAGGACCGCATGTCCCGGGCGCGGACGATCCGCATTGTCTCCTCCATCAGCACGAAGAGATAGCGGTACAGGAAGAGCAGCTGCGAAACGAAGAGCGCCGGAAGGCCGAACCGTCGCAGGGCGTGGCACACGCCGGGAAAGGAGGTGGTCGCGATAAGCAGCAGGGCGGCGCTGATCGTGAGGCTGAACTTCAGCAGAATGGAGCAGTAGGAGATCCATCCGGCGGACAGGCTCCGGCCGAGGAACAGGACGGTGCCTCTGTCGAAGACCGGATTGAACATACCGATAAAGATGGCGAAGGGAGAGACGATGACGATCTTCTTAAGCAGAAAGAGGACAGGGATATCGCCCAGCGATACGAGCAGGACCGGAAATAGGAAGAAGGGCGCCAGCGCAATGACCTCATACTTGGGGTACGAGATGACCGTGATGATGAAGAGGATGGTGGCGATCACTTTCACGCGGGGATCAAGCCGGTGGATCACGGTGTCCTGATAGGACAGCCGGTCCAGTCTACCGATGCTGTAATAGGCGGTGTCGAAACTCATAGGCAAGATCCTGACAAAAAAATATTCAGGGCTAAAGAATTATACATTTCCTTCCCCGGAGTGTAAAGATGTATCAGGTGGCAGGCCTTCAGCGCCATGAAAGCCATTTTTCCCTGGTCTTGATGACAAGGCCAGACAGAAAGGAGAACGCAAGAACAATCAATGAACCAACGATTATCGAGGCCAGCCTCGATACGCATGAAGATGTCGCTCAAAAGAAAACCGGAGAGCGGATTATGTCTCCGTCTCTCCGGTGTGGGCGTTTGAAGTACATACCGTGTGTAGCCGCATCACATGTCGGTCTTCAATGTGAATGCTTGTGCGGTTCTTTTTCATGTTCCGTATGCCGATGCTTGTGAGGGCCATGATCTTTTGCATCATGCTTGTGCTCATGCCCGTTGTCTCCGGCGCCGTGACCATGTTCATGGACATGCTCGTGTCCGTGCGGGTGCGCATGTTCATGCATGTGCTGATGCTCATGTGAGGTATCAGCATGCTTGCCTTTCATGGCGTTCTCCTTATCACGGGTCCGGTTCAGACGGACCGCGCGCTGTTTTGCCTGCCCCGATATGCCTTGATGGCGAATCCAATAAGCAGCGTGAACCCGAGAACCAGCAGTGCGCCGACGATTCCCGCGACCGAAGTCCCGCCTTCTACATTAGGCCATGACGCAGGCCCTTCCTCTTTCTTCACCCCTTCCTTCGTTTCCTTTTTGAAATTATAATCGGGCAGGAGGGCCGTCGTTTCCTGGACTCCTTTCAGGGTCGCGGCGATCCCGTGCCCCTGCTCAGGCAGCTCCGGCTTGCCGAACACTTTTTCGATGGACCATTCAAGGCCGTCCGGATGGGTCGAAGCGAACCAGGACAGGGCTCCGCCGGTAATGACTGCCAGGACCGCTATCGAAATAAGGACGTTTTTCAGGGAGAGCCCCGCGTCGATCGGCCGTGCATTGATGACGCTGTCCAGCAGTTCGGGCCGCGCGCTGCGCACATAGTTTATGACACCGGCAGTCACAAAACCTTCCACGATGCCGATGCCGAGATGGATCGGCTGCATCAGAAGGACGAATGTCCCGAAGGGCAGCTCGCTTTTGGCGGACAGCAGCGTTTGCAGCATTACGGAAAAGGCACCCATCTGGAGACCGATGACACCGGCCACAAGCGCGGCGACCAGTATCTTTTTCGGGCTCTTCCCGTCTCCGACCAGCGGTTTATAGATCAAGGGATATGCGATAAAACAGGGATAGATGCCGAGGTTCCAGATATTGCAGCCCAGCGCGAGCAGACCGCCGTCGGCAAAGAACAGGGCTTGAACGGTCAGGACCGACGCCATGACCAGAAAAGCGGCGTACGGTCCGAGAAGTATCGTCAGGATCATCCCGCCGCCCAGATGTCCGCTCGATCCTGTCCCGGGGATCGTGAAATTGATCATCTGGGCTGCGAAGATGAAGGCGCCAACGACACCCATAAGAGGGATCATCTTGTCATCGATCGTTTCCTTCAGTTTCTTCGATGCGTAGCCGATGGCTGCGAGCGTGCCGGCCCAGAAGGTTCCGCCTACTGCGGGAGAGAGCAAAGCGTCCGCCATATGCATGATCGATCATCCTTTCCGTATCAGATAGCCGGGTAGAACAGACCGTCCGGCTGTCCGAAAACCTTGAGATCAGAACTTGTATCCGAAACCGGCCAGCAGTGCGTAATCCTCTGAGGTATCATTCAATCCGACCCGGACGCCGGCATCGACGTAGAACTTCTCTGAGGGTTCATAGATCAGCCCGATGAGTGCAGTAACTATGCGCGTCAATGTGTCAGGCTCCTTTACCCTGATCACGGCAAGCTCCACGACCGGCTCCCAGGGCTTCGATCGCTCGTACTCCGCGGCAACGCTCAGGAGAACAGCGTGATCAAAAGTGAAATTGCCCCGTCTCAGCGCCCGACCCGAGGATTCATAGCCAAGGTTGGCGTTGATCTCGACGGATTCCCACTCCGTCGTGCTGATCATGCGTGCGCCCCACCGCGACGTTCCGGCACCGAGTCCTTTTTCCTCTTCACCCGATGGCTGAGCGTAGAAGAGCTGATAGGCCAGCGATTGTTCGAACTGCTCGTGTCCCCCGCTCTTCTTCTCCTGTTCATAGAACCGGTGCTTGCACCTGAAGACCACGTCACTGAATCCGCTCTGCGGCTGGCCGGTCACCGCGCTGGGACGGAGCCAGAGGTAGGGGACCTCGACGCCGATATCGATCGCCTCGCCGATCCCCGCCGTGACCGCCAACGGGACGACGGTCGACCGGAACTCGTTGTCCTTGAGGTAATTGACGTTCGATTCGACCAGCACCGCTCCCGGCCCCTGCGTCCCGGTGTCGTCGGTGAATAGCGGATGCATCGCCCATGCCGCCGCGGGGATCAGAACCATTGCAATGGCCGCTGCATACTCTCGCATTCCCGCTCTGCTCCCCATTAGTACTTATCGCTCCTCAGGATTAGAATAAGACACCCTGCTGAGAGAGCAGTGCTTCGCAGCCAGGACACAATATCACAACGAAGGCGCAAGGTGAATTAAAATAAATGGGGAGGGTGTTCATAGTTGAGTATGGTGTATAACTTATCCGGCCGCGACAGCGATCGCGCCTTCTCAATACGATGTGAATGCTCGATTATTACCGGGAGGTTTTCGGAAGCATGAGATTCCCTACGGGTCCGGTCACCGTGACGAAACTACCGAGGGAGGGAAGCCTTTGCACAGAAGCCCGGCGCCTGACCACCATGTGCAATGAGCTCCCCATGAGACTAGGAAGCGCCAGCCGAGCAACCATGGCACCGCCGGCACGGACGCGTCGTTGCCGATAGAACACACTAATGCGAATGCTTATGCAGCTCCTTCTCATGCTGCGGATGATTGTGCTTGTGGGCGCCATGGTTGTCCGGCGTATGCTTGTGGCCATGGCCTGATTCCTCTTTTCTATGGCTATGCTCATGGGAATGTTCGTGGCCATGCGGATGCTCGTGCTCATGTTCATGCTCGTGTTCATGAGTCTTCCCGGCGTGTTCGTGCTCATGCTCGTGCTTGTGCTCATGCTTGTGTTCATGCTCATGCTTGTGCGGATGTTTCCCTTTCATGACCTTCTCCTTTCCTGTGGCAGAGGTGTTCATCTTCCGGATGGCATGCATCCGGATACAATACAGAACCTTTTAGACTCTTACAAGCCTGAGCGGCGAATAGACTGCTCAAGCCGAACGTACCGGATCATCACCTGCGTCATCTTGATGCCGGTGGAACAGATAGTGCGAATGGAGATGGCGGTGCGAAGCGGCCCCGTGAAAGTGCATGTGTTCATGGATAAGATTTGCTTTCAGGAGCAGTTGCTCGTCATGCAGGATGTCGTGCGAGTCCCCCGTCGCGAGGATGCGGTGGGCCTCCGAAAGCACGGCAACGCGCGCGTGCAGCTCGTCCACCAGGGAGAGGTCGTGGGTCGCGATCACGAGCGTCTTCCCGGCGCCGCGGAGCGCGAGGAGTAGCTCGACCAGGAAGCACTGCGTGCGCGGATCGAGGCCGTTCGTCGGCTCATCCAGAAGAAGCACCGACGGATTCATCGTCAATACCGATCCGAGAGCGACCCGCTTCTTCTCTCCTCCCGACAGCATGTAGGACGGTCGGTTCCGGAGCTGGGAGATCTGGAGCATCTCCAGGACCTCTGCGGCCCGTTCCTTGGCCTGCTGCTCCGGAATGTCCAGCTGCATCGGACCATACAGGAGCTCATCCAGGACAGTCGGGCAGAACAGCTGCACGTCGGAATCCTGGAACACATATCCGACCCGCTCCCGGAAGAACCGTAGGAGGCCCTTGTCGTGCATCGTGCGTTCCGACACTTCCCTGCCGGCGAACCGGACCGTTCCCTCCGACGGATGGATCAGACTGCCCATGATCTGAAGCATGGTCGACTTGCCGCTCCCGTTTGCCCCGATGAGAGCAAAGGTCTCTCCTTCCCGCACGGTGACGCTCACACGATCGAGCGCGGGAACGCTGTCGTGGTGCCGATAAGATACCGAGTCGATCACGATCAAGTCGTTCATCGTCACATCCAAAGGAAGAGGAGCGAAGCGGCCGCGATCCCTGCCGCCGCCGCGGCGTCCCTGCCGGCCAAAGGAGGCAGAGGACGAAGTTTCATGGCGCTGGTCATGCCCCGCGCCCTCATTGCACGAACGATGTCATCGCAGCGCAGCTGGCTCTTCCGGAACAGGAATGCGATCCTTCCGGACGTCCAGGCACGGGAATCGGCCGGCCGCTCCGGCCTGATCATCCTGCTCAACTTGGCCAAATGCATGTCGAACACGGTGGTCGTAAAGATCAGCAGGTACTTGAATGCGAGGGTGATGGTCAGGAGAAAGACATCGGGCACCCGCAGGAACCGTAGCGCCCGGATAAACTCCATGAAGGGCGTCGTGGCAAGCACTAGGAGCGTCACCGAGAGCGAGTTCAGCACGCGCATCGACAACATCGCGATGCGCCGCAGCCCTTCAGCCGTCACGCCGATCACGGCGGGAACAGCCACAGGACCGATCGTGACGTTCTCGCCGATACGCCAAAGAGGCAAGATGATCTCCCCGGGCGTTACAATATTGCAGGCCGCCGGCAAAGCAAGAAGGAACCCGAAGAGAAAGGTCAGGAGCAGGATCCTTCCGTAATGGCTTATGAGCGGGATTCGAGACAGCGCTGCGAGGCCGAGCAGGAATACCGCGATCATAGCCTCGGGCAAAAGTGCCCTCTTGACGCTCACCACGATGACCACGACGATCAGCAACAGGACCTTGACCCTCGCATCGACCGACTGCAAAAGGCCGGCGGATGAGGATATCTGCGCCTGCAGGAATGCCGTGCGCAGAACGGATGCTGCATGGACGGCGCTCTTTTCGATCACTGCCGTTTTCAGGGAACCGGCGGCAGCTTGGTACGCCCTCGGTTCAGGCTGCTCAGTCAGAAATGAAGGG
This sequence comes from Nitrospirota bacterium, assembly GCA_013334545.1. GTDB lineage: Bacteria > Nitrospirota > UBA9217 > UBA9217 > UBA9217 > JAAXXJ01. The sequence goes on from JAAXXJ010000008.1 coordinate 16,502, forward strand.
ATATCGGCCAATACGTTCCCTCTTCCATAAGAATGCGAGCAGCCATGCAGCACTGCAAGCGCTACCATGACTGCCCGCGAGACCATTATCGGGCATTTGTCGCACAGAGGCAAGCGCTGTTTTCTTCACACCAGGCTGCTTTCGTTCATGAAGTGCCGCATCTTTCTATGCAGTCAACGAACCGGCCTGCCGTTGATCCGCCTCCCCGAACCTCGGTCGACGATCCTCGCAGAAAAGAAGGAGGCCATGAGTCTTCAAACAAAGACGCCATGACCTCTAGGGAGGTGATTATGCTGCTGACACCGGTGACGCGCCTCCTAGAAGAAGAACGACAGCGTCGTGATGACGCGGTATTTCTCGAGACCCTCCGCGCCCTGCTGCTGATCCTGCTCGTTCAGGTCCTTCCATATCGGCAACTTCACGGAGAGCCCGAAGCTGGCGTTCTGGAGCGATGGCATGGCAATCCGCAGACCCGGCGACAGGTAGAGGATATCCCCACCTGTTGCGGTCAGCCCCTCGCCGTTCTCCTTATCACGGCCAAGATGCAGAAAATTAAACTCGAGAATCCCGTCGAACTTTGATACAAAGCTTTTTGCATCACCACCGTAGAGCTCATAGACTGCCGCAAGGTTCGCACGCTGCTCTTTGCCGAACTGGAAGTTCTCTCGCTCAGTAAAGAAATCAGCGCTTAACTCAGCGTTCATGGTGAATGAACCGATTCGGTGTGCCGCGGCAAATCCCAAGGTATAGGCAGGCGCGCCGAATCCCGGCTGCATGCCCGGATCGACGATCCCATTGATTTTTTTATGGAATTCGCCGGTCGGCATGCTCATCATGAATGACACGGTCATATAGGTCCGACGCGATCCCTCCATGGTGACCGCCACATCCTCTCCGGTGTTCCGTGAGAAGCCGGCGCCCGGATCATGATGGAAGCCATACGTCAGTTGGAATTTCATATCGGACAGTCCGTCGTTCTGCCCCTGCTCCTGCCGTTTCACATAGTACGGTACGATAAAGGTGCCCATGACAGCCGGAGAAAATCCATAGCTGATGTTGGCATTCATGAAGGTGAAGGATGTCTTGTTGTCCGGCTTGGCCCAGTCAAATTGCTTCCACGCCACCTGCTCCGCGCGAAAACCGAGCACGAGCCCTCCTTCCGGCAGGGTCAACGGTGAAGCGGTCTCGATGGGGCTGCCGGGACCGAAGGCAAGGGAGACACCTCCGTGGTGCGCCAAGGCGGTGCAGGGTACGAGCAATGCAATCACAGCCAACAACAGTCTTCCAAGCTTGATCATGACTTCCTCCATAGGGTTAATGTGAGGCGCTTTGTGCTGCCTCGCTTTTTTGTTTTTTTCTTGACGAGATCAGGGCATAGATCCCGAATATGCCGATGATGAGACTAATGCCAGTCACAAATTTCGTAAACTGGGCGACGAGCGGCTTATTGAACGATTCCAGGCCCAGGTCCTTGTCCACCTTGACTTCGGTCGTTACACCGTGATAGCCGTGGGCCGATTCTCCGAGGATCTTGATCTTCCAGATGCCCTGTTTGTCGGGCACAAATGCGACAAAACCGTTCCGGTCGGTCCGGCCTGTTTGATGGGGAAGCTCTTCTCCCGGGCCGAACACCTCATATTCCGCATAGCTCGCGGGGTCCTGCGCACTGTAAAAGATTTTGATGGCAATGCCCTTCTGCTGCACCTCATAGTTTACAGTGTGAGCGAACACGATGGATGTCATCACTAAGATTGAGGCGACGAACGACACGATGAACAGGGAATACAATCCTTTTTTCATTTTTTCACCTCAAAGGTCAGGGTCGCCGTCATGCTGAGGGCATCGGCATCGGGATCATCCTTGATCTTTTCCTTGTACTCGACGGTGATGAGATTGAGACCGGCCGAGATCGGCACCTTGATGAGACCGTCCTTGTCCGTCGTTCCCCGTTTCGTATGATCGAACCCGATCACCTCGAGCCCTGCCAGCGGCTTGCCGCTTCCTAGGACCTTGACCGAAAGCTGATCGCCCGGCTTCGACGCGAAGGGATCGGACATCGGCGCAATCTCGAGCCGCATCCCGCCCGACGCCTCCTGGATGGTTGCGTTCCAGCTAAGCAGCGTTTTGGTGAAATAGAGCGAACGGACCGCCTCAACGACCCTGCTTGCCTTTCTCTTCGGAAGCTCCTTCCAGCCGTAGATCGTCTTCGACCAATAGCCGTTGTCGAGCTCGGCCATGACGGCTGCCGGCTGGCCCGCGATCTTGAGCGCCATCGCCTTGCTCCGCTGCTCCTTCTGCACGGCAAGGTCCTTTCCCTGGGCATCGACCGCCTTCAGCTTCGACACCTTAGAGGCCTCGAAGTCCATTGCCTGCTCACCATGTCCGTAGAGGAGCAGGAGATCATTCCCCTTCTGTTCGATCAGATAGTCGTGAGCAGAAGCTGCCGGTACCTGCACGAGCAGCAATGATACTGTCATTGCCAGAGCCATACCGATCCTCGTAGTCATTGTATTCCTCCCTTTCTGTAGAAAAGTGAACACCGCCGCCGTTACGACCGCCTCCAGCGCCCCGACAAGGGTCAGATGGGGGATCACGACTGCGGGGAACGTCACCGTAAGACCATAGGGGAAATAGCTGCTGCTCTGGCTGCCGTGTATCATCGGCTGGATTCCCAGTTCGAGCGCTGTCAGCACCGCCGCAACATTGATGCCGACATAGGACGCGAATGCCGTCCCCGCCGTGTTCACGATGAGCCCGAAACGATGCTGCTCCCCTTCCTTCCCGGCGCGCAGACGCCCGTTGACGGCAGCGATCAGACGATACGCACCGTAACCGGCAAAGGAGCTCGCAAAGGCAATATTGAAACAGTTGGCCGCTATCGCGGTCACGCCTCCGTCGCCGAACAGCAGCGCCTGGATCACCAGGGCCGTCGAAACGGCGATCACGGCGGTCCAGGGGCCGAGCAATATGGCAATGAGCGTTGCTCCCGTTATGTGCGCAGTGGTGCCGCCGGGCAGCGGGACCGCAAAGATCATCGCCACGAAGCTGAACGCCGAAGCCATCGCCAGATGAGGTAACTGGGTCTCCTTCAGCTCCCTTTGCACCTTGCGCGCTGCATAGGACCAGATGCCGAGCATGGCCGCCCAAAGGCTCCCATAGGTTGGCGGTCCAAGATATCCATCCGGAATGTGCATCGTCCTCCTCCTGGTCTTCTCATACAAGCATTGGATCATAGCAGCCGAATGGCTGCCACACGTCAGCGGTCTCTTCGCTCCCACCAGAACATACCTATGGTCGAACGGTCTTCGACCCAATAATGCCCGTCGCGGAACGACAACCTCGAATGCACGTCGGATTGTTCCGAGAAAGAAAGCTCCCTTCCTTTCTTGAATTCCGCATGCTCCCACGCCTGATCGATATCATGATAGGCAAATGAGCTTTCAACCTCGTGATATTTCGCAAAGTGCAGATCGTACCCATTATGTTCTATCTTGACGCTAAAGCGATCGGTAAGTTCGGTCGCGAGAAATAGTCGTTTCGGTTCCGCGTAAAAAGCTTTTTCGAGCGAGGTGTCGAAGCCGATACCGGTCAAATGCATGCTGTTACAGGCAAGGACGAGGTCCATGTCCCGAAAGTCGTCTTTGACCGGGATGTCCTCCCATTTTCTGTCATCAACGGTGATCCAATCGATCCCTCGGACAAATGCCTGTTCATACAGTAGGCTGCGCATCCCGGTGGACGGCTCCAATGCAGTCACCTCACATCCTATGGCGCAGAGAGGAAGCGACAGAATCCCGTTTCCTGCACCGATATCGAACACTTTCCAGCCCGGCTCGACCATCGTCATCAGCATGTCGTTGATTATATCGTGGTACCGGGTGTGCTCTATCCAGAGCCTGTACCAGCGGGCATACCCATCCCAGAATCCCACCGTTGCCGCCTTCGGACAGATCGACTTTTCCATATCAATCTCGCTTCCCTTGGTCATAGCGAACCGGCATCGCTCAGCAAGGAGCGCATGCGCAGAACCAGGCTGAGCATGAGCGTGTTACAAAGTGGCTAATTAGTAACACATCGTATCAGGGCTGTCAAGAGGGATGTGCTACTTTATTTTATTTCGTAACACCCTATTTGAAGCCGGGGTTCCCCTTCTCCTCCTCGGTCATATCAGGCGGAGTTGCGCATCGGCTATAGTTCAGCGCACAGAGAAACTGTTGGTGTGAAATGCAGAAGAGCGAAATGCGTGGCGCGGGGGGGCGAGAATATGTGGTGTAAAGAACATGCACTACGAGGTCCGCATAGTTCGATACCCATGCGGACCTCCTCGGCACATTTAATTTTGAAGAGTCTGTTTCGTGTCTACATGATTTCTTTGCCCGTCGTGGTCATGGTCAGTTTGCCGTGTTTGACACCGCGGGTCCCGATCAGCCGGTCAGCGATCTTCTTGATATCCTGACCCTTGCCTTTCACCACGAGGACTTCGAGACAATTATGCGGGTCCAGGTGTACATGGAGAGCAGAGATGATCTGTTGGAACGATTTGTGCTGCATGTCGGTCAGGGCATGTTCCAGTTCACGAGTATGATGGTTGTAAACGATGGTGATGGTCCCCACTGTTTCCCTGTCTCCGGCCTCCCACTCCTCTTCGACCAGTTTTTCGCGAATGAGGTCCTGGATGGCCTTGGAACGGTTGCTGTAGCCCTTGCGGGTCATCAAAGCATCGAATTTCGTGATCAGCGATTTTTCTATCGACATACCGAAACGCGTTATTCCTGCCATATTCCCTCCTGGAGCATTTTCGATAGACTTAAGTAACACGCCGTCCCCGTCTTGTCAAGTTCTATGTCCCCGCGTAAGACCTCTCGACAACCACACCTTCTCTCCGATCGCTGCAGCTATTATCGCCTTGACAACAATGCATACCTCTGTTAATTTACGATCAGTCGTAATTGCATGATACGATGTGAATAGTACCCAATCAAAAGAGCTGTCACAAGGAGGTCGTTATGAAAAGGATCATCATCACCATGCTGCTTGTACTCGTCATGGCCATGCCTGCCTTAGCTAAGACCGACATCACCCTGCCGCCCAGCTTCACGCAGGACGATTTCAAGAACCTGACCCGTGATCTAGGACTGGCCATCAGCTACGTCCCTCTCGCAACGGCTGAGCCTCTTGGCGGAGTACTCCCGCATATCGACCTCGGCGTTGAAGCAACGAGCACCAGCATTGACAACAACGCTTCTTATTGGACAAAGATCTCCAATGTGCCCGGGAACAGCTCGATCCCGAGCAGCCTGGTCATGCCCAAGATCCATCTCCAGGTGGGCCTGCCGATCATCCCCATCGATCTCGGCATCGTCTACGGAGAGGCGCCGAGCACCAACATAAAGTATACCGGCTATGAGGTCAAATGGTCCATCCTGCAGGGCAGCGCCGTCTCGCCGGCCATCGCGCTTCGCGGGGCCTATACCACGGTGACCGGCGTGACCGACCTGGATATCAGCACGAAGTCAGCCGACCTTTCAATCAGCAAGGGATTCGCGATGTTCACGCCCTATGCCGGCTACGGCATGGTCTGGATCGACAGCAAGGAGAAGAGCTCTAACGTCACGCTCCAGGACGAGAGCCTCACCGAGAACAAGTGGTTCGTCGGTTGCAAGATCACCTTCTTCCCGCTCATGAACATGGTCGCTGAGGCTGACTTCGCCCAGGTGAACTCCTACTCGCTCCGTTTGAACATACACTTCTAAGCGCCTGCTTTCGGAATACCTCAGCCCCCGGCATCCACCGGGGGCTTTTCTGCTCCTACGCCCTTCCTCCTTGCCCCTGCAGAGACCTTTATGGTATATTCCAGCCGTGAAGCCGAAGATCGACGCGTTGATACTGAAGGTGAACGGGAACGAGATGGAAGGGGCCGTGGACGAGGTCGCAGCAGAACTTCCAGTCAGGCTCGTCCTGAACAACGAACCGCTCGTTACCCTCCTCTGCACACCCGCGGAGCTCGAGGAACTTGCCGTCGGGTTCCTTTTATCCGAGGGTCTTTTGCATGAACGGTCTGCGATCAAGAAGCTTTCTGTATCCGGGACCGGCCCGTCCATCTTTATCGAGCTGGCCGGCCTGCCGCGGCACTGGGAAAAACAGTTCGAGAAGCGCACGATCTCGTCGGGCTGCGGCAAAGGCATTACCTTTACGAACTATGACCGGAGCAAGGACCGGAAGCTCGATACAAGGGGACCGGTGGTGAGTGTCGGCACTATCCGTGAGTTGCTCAAGGTCTTCCGGAACATCTCGACGCTCTACCTCGAGACCGGCGGGGTCCACAGTGCGGCGCTGTCGGACGGAAAGGACCTCCTGTTCTTCTCCGAGGACATCGGCAGGCACAACGCGGTGGACAAGCTGATCGGAAAGGCGTTCTTGAAGGGCATATCGATCGAGAACAAGATCCTGTTTACCAGCGGCAGGGTGACGTCGGAGATCGTGACCAAGGCAGGCAGGAACCGCTTCCCCATCCTCGTCAGCCGCGCTGCTGCGTCGTGCATGGCCATCAATTATGCCGAGGACATGGGCATCACCCTGGTCGGATTCGCCCGCGGGGACCGGATGAACATCTATACGTGGCCGAACAGGATCAGGATGTAAGCAACAGTGCGGAGTGGGGAGTAAACTGCAGGTCGACAACGGTAAGAATCTTTTCCATGCTCAATTTTCACGACTGAGCGATTCGTGTATGCTTCGTTGTTCGTCATCTGAGGCACAAGGTCTTTCTCCGCGTGCCGTACTACTTTTCCATCGTTAATATCTTGTCCATATTGATCTCGAAGGCCGCGCAGGGCATGGTGATCTGCCGCCGTTCCAGGACCTCCGGCCGAACTTCGCCGAGATGGCCGAGCTCCCTGTCCCCTGCCATGACCCTGCCGCATCTTCCTTGCAGGAAGAGCGGATGCTCTGCAGGCTCCAGTTTGTACTCCACGCCGAGATAGTAGAGCAGTACATCGAGCGTCGAATGCATCTCCGAGAAGTTTGCCGTCGGATGAGCAATGAGCGCGGCAAGGCTCAGGTCGGTCCGCGTCCCCATGTTCGTTCTCTGATCGAGGACCGCCACCTCCCCCACCTCGAAGGTCCGGTGGGGATAGAAGGCCTTGGAGCTCGCGGCCTCAACGTTCAGCAGCGACGGCAGCACGCGGTTCCTGAGCACGGAGTAGGCCAGGGACATGATATTGTCCACCTCGACCAGTCTGTCGCCGGCGGCAAGCCCGTCGGCCATCTCGCCCTGGGAGCAGAGGATGTTGGACACGAACTCCTGGAAGCCTGCTCCGACCATGTGCCCCCGGACAGTATCGGACAAAAGCTCGATCCGCGACAGTCCGCCCACCGTGGACTGCTGCGGCATGACGGCTTCGAAGGAGTCGTAGCCCCTGCTGATGGCGTAATCCTCCACCATGTCCATGGCGTGCATGATATCGTCCCGATAAGGGGGATAGGTGATGGACACCACACCTTTGGAGGCTTTGACCTTGTGGCCATAGGAACTGAGACGTTTGCCCAGCTCGGCCGCAGGGATGTTCTCGCCCAGCGCAGCGTTGAACTTGGACAGGGAGAGCCTGACCGTTCCCGACGTGTCATAGGGGCAGGTCACCGACCTTCCCATCTCCGTGGCGTAGGGATAAACGACCATCACCGGATCGATCTCGGCACCGCGGTCGTGGAAGTTCACGGCAAGGATGTTCAGCGTCAGCGCGACCATCCGCTGGTCCGTACCGGTCACCTCGACCAGGACGTTCCGCGTGGTCGTTTTCACTTCGCCGATCTCGGTGCTGTTGATGACGGGAGGGAAGGACAGTACGTGGTTCATGCTGTCGACGAGGACCGGGTATTTGGGAAAAGGCTTCACAATGCCGCCGTACTGGACGCCCTTGGGATGGCGCTCCAGGATCTGGCCAAGCGTCAGTTTTTCGTTCATGCCGAGGGGTGTGAACGCTATAGCATCGGGACCGGCAAGCTTGTAGTCCACGGGGAAGGTGATCTTGTCCATCTCATAGATGCCGATGGAGACGGTGCTTCGCTTCCTGCCGAATATCTCCGAGAGCTTGTCCTGGCTCTGGATCATCTGCGCGAGGACATCTTCGTTCATCCGGATGTCTAAGGCGATGCAGGCCGCGATGTAGGGCCGCACCTCCTTCATGTCCTTCGCGACCTTGATGGTCCGCGTTGCCTTGTGGCCCGGTTTGAAGAAGGCATACTCTTCGGGTTTGCCCGTGAGCGCGAGACGGACCTGGCGCGCAACGCCTTCGGCGCACCACAGGTCGGGCCGGTTGCTGTCCGACAGCTCCACCTTCAAGTCGTCCGTATCGGCGTTGTACTCCTTCAGCTCCGCCTTGGCGAGCATGAGCAGCTTCTCTAATGCGGCGATATTAAGCTTCTTGCCGATAAGACCGTCGAGGTCCTTCTTTTTAATGTCTATCGTAGGCATGGTAGACTACTTCCTCATGTGTTTTACCGCGGAGATCGCTGAGACCGCAGAGTTCTGATCCCTGCTTTTCTCAGCGCACTCTGCGGTGCACATTTATTTGTTCAATTGTATTTTCTTGGTTCGGACAAAATCCAGGTCCGTCGAGAACAGGTCGCGGATGTCCTTAATGCCCAGCGCGATCATGGCCATCCGGTCCAGACCCAATCCCCAGGCGATCACCGGGACATCAACGCCGAGGGGCAGTGTCACTTCGGGCCGGAAGAGGCCCGCGCCGCCCAGCTCCATCCACCCGAGCTCGGGATGCTTCACGTGGAGCTCGACCGACGGTTCGGTGAAGGGGAAATAGGCCGGCCGGAACTGGAACTCCTTCGCCTTGGCGATCTCCTGTCCGAAGAGCTTGAGCAGGCCCAGCAGGGTCCTGAAGTTTATGTCCTCGCCCAGCACGATCCCTTCCACCTGGTTGAAGTCCGGTGCATGGGTCGCGTCGACCGCATCGTACCGGAAACAGCGTGCGATGGAGAAGTACTTGCCCGGAACCTTCGGGCCGGACGCGAGCGTCCGCGCGGAAACGGCCGTGCCCTGGCTCCGCAGGATCAGGCGCTTGGCGCGCTCTATATCGAAAGCGTAGCGCCAGCCGCTGGAGCCGGTCTTTCCACCGTCCTTGTGCGCGCTCGCGACCTGTTTTCCGAACGGCGCCTCGATCTCCCTGCACGACGCCGGCTCCTTCACAAAATAGACATCGTGGATGTTCCGGGCCGGATGGAACTGGGGCATGAACAACGCGTCCATGTCCCAGAACTCGTTCTCCACCAGGGGTCCGCGCATCTCCTCGAAGCCCATGCTGACGAACTGATACTTGACGTAGTCCAGGAACTCGCGGTAGGGATGCTTCCTGCCGATGCTGACGCGCGGCGGACTGAGCGAGATGTTGTAGGCGCGGAACCGGACGTTCTTCCAGCTGCCCTGCTTCAGCATCTCCGGCGTGAGGACCGACGCCTCTTCGGTCACCGCGCCCCGCACCTGCACGAGACGCAGGGCCTCTTTGCCGTCCGCAGTGAGGCTGTAGGTGCGGTCTTTCTTCTCGGTGATGCGGAAGATACCCTTTCCCTTGCCCCGTTTATGGAAGTTCTCCTGGACCAGTTTCTGCTGCTCCGGCGGGAATGCCGGCAGCTGCGGCTGGCCCTGTTCGCCCACTGCCCGGATCAGGTCCAGCAGCGCCACATAGGGCCGTTCGTCGGCGCCTCCCACGAGCGCGAGCACGCCACCCTGGACGATCTGGAGGACCTTCGCCTCTTTCAGCGCGCCGACCGCGGAGCTGACCTCCGTCGGATCGAGCCCCCAGGACTGGATGATGTCCTTGACCGTGAACTGCTTGCCCTCGCGAAGCGCCGAGATGATCCGTGTCTCCGGCGTGCCCTTATCCTTGTAAGCCGCGCCGGTCTCGGTCAGGGAAACGAAGGTCGTGACCGTCTCGACGGTCACTGCGAGCAGTCCCTTGGAGGTAAGCCATCCGGCAGCCATGTCCAGGCGCGACTCATCAAGGCCTGAGACGGCCATGATGCCGGAAGCCGAAAGGCTCGCCGACCGCGAGAAGCTCAGGAGGAGCTTGTTCTCGAGAGGATGGAAGCTTGAGATGAGGTT